>NZ_WXEY01000025.1 GCF_009877425.1 Heliomicrobium undosum
AAGTAACGAGGCTTTGACCAGAGACCCACGAAAAAATACAAGACGCCCCGCTCTCCAACTACAAGGAAAACGGGGCGTCATTCATTCACTACATCGAAATCCGACAGTTCCTTGTCTGCCAGAACTAGGATATCTATGTCGGAATCCTCCCCAACTGTTTGACGAGCGACGGAACCAAAGAGCACGAGGTACCGGAATGTTTTTGTAACCTCTCTTTAAATTATTCGAGGGCTTTACGTTATCTGGAAAATCAAGGGGTCTGGCGTTTTTTTATTATTTAAAATTATCACTTTAACCACCTACCTCCTAAACACCTCAAATAACATTATATCCCAAATAAATGTGTCTCACATCCCTTTTTACTCGAAGTTCCAATCATCGCAAAACCGGCAATATCTCCCATTAATCCTTTTGATAAATGTAGGACTTTGGTGCATGTCCTCAACAATATGATAATCCCCCTGGTGAGCTTTGCAATGGGGGCAGATATGCATGATATATCTAGAATTCATGGTTTTATTATATCTTTCTTCGAGTATTACTCCCTGTTGTTCAGCCAGGGGGATAAGGGATTTAGGTCTAGAGTATGCCATCTCGCTGCATATCGGACAATCTTCAGAAATCGGAATGTCATCCTCTTGGTTGTAGATAAGGATGACATTCATCGCCTTCTGACATTTCCAGCATTCGTAACCGCCTCGTATATCGATATGGTAGAAACGATAAATCGCCTTACACTTTTGGCATCTGGGTGTTTTATTTTGGGCGTGTGTCAATTCCGCTTGCCAGATGTTCATCATCGCGCCTATAGTCCATCTTGAATCCGGTAAGTCTAAGAAATGGTTAAAGATGGATTCCGTGTATACATCGACTTCATCCGGTTCAATATTAAGGAACTCCAAGTAATTCTTTATAATACTATTTTTATCTTTAAGCGCAATGATATGATTACTTTTTGAGTATTCCTGCCATGATGTTTTTAGACAACGCCAATGTAAGTCATGGATGCCATGTATATGAGTCGGCAATTCTCTATTTAATACCTCAATAATTTTACTTTTGTCATAGACGATGATTAACTCAGAGTTATGAAGCCATTCAATCAAACTTTTGCCTATTCGTCGAAAGTTGATTCCCCCTGATTTTTCCGACAACGATTGTTGCGTCAGGTTATGAATGTTTGTTAGAACGTTGTCAACCATAAAAAACCTGTCTTTCTTATCTATTAAAGTGCCGTCTTTATCTACCTTTACGGCTGAAAGATGAAATACCCCCGTATAAATCGGAGCCATTGACTCCAGATCGAGAAAAATAATCATACCAGTTCCCCTTTACGGCTTACAGTTTTCGTAAAACATTCTAGGAAAGTAATTGGATTCCTCTAACGCTTTCCGGTTACCACAACAAAACCTCTAACGCAAAACGGGCCGCAAACTTACTTACTTGCGGCCCGTTCTTACTAACGTCCAATGAGCGCTACCGCTCATAAGCCCTATCCGGTTTTTTCTTTTCTACAGCTACTGGCTGTTGTTGTTGCACGGCCTTGTCGATCTCCGTGTGCATCACCAGCAGGCTTCGCTTCACCTCTTCGGCGACGAGGCGGATGAACCGCTCCGGTTTTCCCTGATCGCCTTCTTCGAGGGCCGCATAGTACTCTCGCCGCCGCTCCTTGGGAATGATCGCCGGCGGGTATCCTTTCTGCAAGAGAAGAAAGTTCATGGCCAACCTTGCGGTTCGACCATTGCCGTCGGGGAAGGGATGGATCGCCACTATCTTCTGGTGCACGACTGCGGCTGTTTCTACAGGGTGTAGCACCTGCATGGCATGGTCCAACCAATAAAACATTTCCTCCATTTTTTCAGGAACAAGATAGTGCGGGCAGTAGTGATGAATTTCCCCGGACAGCGTGACAACATAATTGTCGCGGGTCTTATACAATCCAGGGGGAACCGGGATTTCGCCCTTTCCATACTTCATATCGCTGAACAGTATCGCATGAAAGTCTTTTATAAGTCGTTCAGAAAGGTCGCGAGAGGACAATGTGTCTTGCATAAAGTCGATGGCTTCTACGTGATTGAGCATTTCCATGTGTTCTCTCAACGTGCGCCCCTCCACTGTCAATCCCTCGCGGAGGAAGAACACGGTTTCCTGCAATGTCATCGTGTTGCCTTCGAGCGCATTGGTATGATAGGTCCATTCTTCACGGAATTTCCGTGAAATTGCCCACATCAACTCCGGGCATAACGGACGGTACCGGTCAACCGTTTGCTTCAACCGATCAATCTCTCGAAAAATCTCCATCGTATCCCACCCCTTAGAGGCGTCCAAACCGCACATTTTACTTCTATATTTTACCACGGTTTTATGGCTCTATTTGTTTTTCGCGAAATATTATTGAGGACATTGTACATGACAGTGCTTCGCTATTCTACCTGGAGCTTGGAATTGCGCGAATGAAAACAAAAAACCACCGACTGATTTCGCCGTCGATGGTCGCTATTCAATATATGAACCCCTGCCTAGGCTTTGTTCGCCAGGTCAGACATCAGTTTCATGATCGCTCGTTTTTCGATCCTACTGACATAACTCCGCGAGATGCCCAGGTTCCTGGCGATCTCCCGCTGCGTCTGCCGGCAACCGCTCAAGAGACCGTAACGCAGTTCAATCACATAGCGCTCTCGCTTGCTCAGCTTTTTCAGCTTGCTCAACAGACGGGCCTGTTCGAGGGCGTTTTCCACCACATCGGACACCGCTTCCGGATCGGTGCCCAGGATGTCAATGAGGGTAATCTCGTTGCCTTCCTTATCTACGCCGATGGGGTCGTAGAGGGATACCTCACCGCGCATCTTTTTCATGGCACGGAGGTGCATGAGAATTTCATTCTCAATACATCTAGCTGCATAGGTCGCCAGTTTCGTCCCCTTGCTTGCGTCAAAGGTGTTGATGGCCTTGATCAGGCCGATGGTGCCGATGGAAATGAGGTCGTCGTTGTTCTCACCGGTGCCGTCGAACTTCTTGACCAGGTGCGCCACAAGCCGCAGGTTATGTTCAATCAGCTTGTTTCTCGCCTGTTCATCCCCTTCTTTTAAGCGAGCCAGGCAGTAGGCTTCCTCCGTTTCAGACAGGGGCTGCGGGAATGCGTTGTTGGAGATGTAGCTCAACAGCGCCGTAAGTCCCTTGATAAACGGAACAATCAGCGCTCCTATGAGGGTTGGGATCATCCAGTCCACCTCCGGTCGCGATGCTGTCTTACATAGTATGGAGGCAACTTGCCCGAGGTGCTTATCCCTATTTTCCCAAAATAAAGCAAGAGAAACACTTTGGCGCGCAGACAACCCGTATGTATATCCTCTGGATTCAATTGTTTACGACCTTCCCGGAGGAATCGCTCACCCGTTGAAGATGTTTCGGGTTACAGTACTAATGAATTCTATCCGGAAGACTGGTAGCGAACAGAGAAACAATCTTAAACATCGATGTAAATATCTAAACATCCATAAGAAGGATTAACCTTTTCTATCCAGAATTCATCAGAAAAAACTTACAGAAAGTGAGGGCTGCCCGATGAAGAATCAACCATTGCTTTTTGGCAGGAACCGCTTTATCCCTTGGCTCATTCTTCTTTTGTTCGCCTTCTCTCAATTCCCGGCCTACGCATTTGAGTCAAACTCCCCTTCCGACGTAATCCGTAAGGCGGGCTTGCTAGAGAGAACGTTTCAAAAGGCGCCGATCCCGGGACAGGTGATTGTTAAGTATCGCTCACCGGAATCAGCTAAAAAACGGCCGGCTCTGAAGATCCTGGCCGATTCACAAAAAAAGCTGGCGGCAGCAGAGGCGTTCCTCCTGGAAGTCCCCAAGAATCGTTCAACCGGGGAACTGCTGGATGAACTGCGTAGAGACGCCGATGTGGAATATGCGGAACTGAACCACCGCGTCCGTCCGGCTGGAACAACTGGTTCCGTCAACACCAACGACACCTTCTTCGACCAGCAGTGGGGCCTTGCGGCCATTCATGCCCCGGAAGCCTGGGATGCGCTGCAGAAAGCAACGGGAATCGTCAAACTGGCTGTCGTCGATTCCGGCGTCGATGTCAACCACCCCGACCTGGCTGGACGTGTGCTTGCCAGTGAGGGCATGAACTTTGTCAGTTTGCCCAAGCCCGACGGCTCCCCCTACAGCGACCCCCATGACCTGACTGATGAAATGGGCCACGGCACCTTTGTCTCCTCCGTCGCCGCCGCCGTGAACGCCAACGGCATGGGTATCGCCGGCGTGTCCGGTCCGGCGAATGTGCTAATCCTGCCGGTCAAGGTGATGGGCGCCGAGGGCGGAACGGTCTACGATACTGCCCTGGGCATCCGCTACGCCGCCGACCATGGCGCAGCGGTGATCAACCTGAGCCTGGAGACGGACGAGGAGAGCAAAGTGCTCGCCGAAGCCGTTCATTATGCCCGCAAGCAAGGCGCGCTCGTCGTCGCAGCAGCCGGAAACGGCGGTACAGACGCCGATAGGGTCTATCCGGCCGCCTATCCCGGTGTGCTCACTGTCGGCGCCATCATGCCCGACAAGACCATCGCCGACTTCTCCAACAGCGGCCATTGCGTCGAACTCGTCGCTCCGGGCGTCGACATCGCCGGCGCCCTCCCTGCTGAGATCGGCCAGTATTTCGGGGAGTTGGACCAGGGGGGCTATTACTACCTCAACGGCGCCGGCACATCCTTCGCTACGCCGATGGTGGCTGCGACGGCTGCCCTCTACAAACTGACACACCCCGGCGCGAAAGCGGCTCAGATCAGCCATGCGCTGACCAAGAGCGCCGGGGATTTGGGACGACCGGGCCGGGACGAACAATACGGGTTCGGTCTGTTGAACGCGGGCGCGGCCTTATCGGGGCCCACCGAGACCTTGAGTGGTGAATAGGGCGACAAAAACTAACGCGACAAAAACTAACGAAAGAAAAAGTGATACGTAACGTAAAACCCCGCTGTCGAATATGCCGCAGCGGGGTTATTGTACGCGATCAATTTGCTTTTTCTATTGCCATTTTTTCATGAAAAGCCTTTTTCATCATCGCTTATGACCCGGCAGGGCATAATAGTTTTTCGCGCGGCCCGCGTCAACAGCCTTTTTCCCGCTCGTCCATTGCCTTACCGTCCTTCCAAACCCTGTTCCTTCTTTTCTTCCCGACTCTCCCGCTGCAAAAACGACAGGATTTCCACCGGCAGCGGGAATAATATGGTGCTATTCTTTTCCGTAGCGATCTCCGTCACTGTCTGCAAGATCCGCAGTAAGGCCCCGGTCGGGTTCTTACTGATGATCGCCGCCGCCTCCATCAGTTTTTCCGAAGCCTGGTACTCCCCTTCGGCGGAGATCACCTTGGCACGCCGTTCCCGCTCGGCCTCAGCCTGTTTGGCCATAGCCCGCTTCATCCCTTCCGGCAGATCGACGGCCTTGATCTCCACACCGGTCACCTTGATCCCCCAGGGATCGGTCGCCTTGTCCAATTGCTCTCGCAGAACCGCATTCAGCTTATCCCTTGCCGTCAACATCTCATCGAGGTCATGGGATCCCAGCACCGATCGCAGCAGCGTCTGGGCGTAGAGGGTCGTCGCCTGGCGAAAATCCTGCACATTCAGGATGGCCAGTTTTGGTTCGAAGACCTGGAAGTAGACGACGGCGTCGATGGCCACCGGCACGTTGTCACGGGTAATGATGTCCTGGCGGGGCACATCGATGGTGGCTGTCCGCATATCCACGTAGATGGCCCGATCTATGCCGAAAGGAATAATGAAGTTCAGTCCCGGCTGCAGGATGCCGATGAATTTGCCGAGGCGCAGGTGAACGGCTCGCTCGTATTGCCCCACAACTCGGAGGCCCAAGGCGATAATCACGATGAGCGGCAAAGAATAGAAGAGAATCCACAGCAGCGTTCTCACCATTTTCCCCCTCTCAAAAAATAAGGACCTGGGTTGCATCGGGGCCATTTTGAGTAAATCCACACGAAAGAAATTACCGGTTTGTTCTCCCTTCTAGATTCACCCGCTCCGACAAAAAAATCCGCGCACCTAACAAAGCAGGAACTCGCGCGACTGCGTGTAATATTTTTATGATAATGCTCACACCAGAGCGCTTTCGGGAGCGGTCGCCGGCGCTTTATCCGCATTGAATATCTATTGCGGTCTATGAGTTCGGACCTTCTCCTTAGACGGCGACAGCTTTCGCAATAAATCTTACTGGACAAGGAAGAGAAGACGTGGAAAAAATCGGAATCATCGACCTGGGCTCCAACTCGGTCCGCCTCATGATCGTCGGCATCGCGCCTGATGGATCCTACAAGCTCATTGACGAGGCAAAAGAAGGCGTCCGTCTCAGCGAACATATGGGACCGGAAGCCATCTTGAAACCGATCGCCATAGAACGGACTATCGAGGCGCTGCGCCTGTTCCAGCACCTCTGCCAGGCTCATGGCATCACCCGCACCGACTGCGTGGCCACCGCCGCCGTCCGCCAGGCAGTCAACCAAAGGGAGTTTCTCAAACAGGTCAAAGCGGACACCGGCTTTGATTTTCGCGTCCTCTCCGGCTGGGAGGAAGCGGAAGCAGCCTACAACGGCGTCATCAACACCATCGACATCGAGCGGGGCATCATCGTCGACATCGGCGGCGGGTCAACCGAGGTCATCCGCATCGAGGATCGCCGCATGGTCCAGGCGATCAGCCTGCCCTTCGGCGCCGTCACCCTGACGGAGAACCGGATCGACTCGGCGCGAGGAGCGAACAAGCCCGGCGAGGATCAACTGAAAGCCCTGGAAAATTTCCTTTCCGACCAGTTCGCCGCCATCGAGTGGATCAAAGATATGGAAGCGCCGACCATCGTCGGTCTCGGCGGCACGGTGCGCAACCTGTCCAAGATCGATCGCAAGCGCAAAAAGTACAGCCTCGACATCACCCACAACTACCGGATGGCGCCCAAAGACGTTCACGAGATCTACCGTTCCGTCAAAACGGTCAGCCTGGAACAGCGCAGAAAGATCCCCGGTCTCTCGAAAGACCGCGCCGACATCATCGTTGCCGGCTTGGCCATCATCAGCGCCCTTATCAACGCCGCCCAGGGAGGGGAACTGGTCGTCAGCGGCTCCGGTCTTCGCGACGGCCTCTTTTACCAGTACCTGCTCCGGGAGCAACCGGTCCCCGTCGTCGACGACGTGGTCCGCCATTGCGTCAACAACCTGATGCGCTACTACAGCCTGGAACGGGACCATTCTCGACATGTGGCCGCACTGACCCTCTCTATGTTCGATCAGTTGAAAGCCCTTCATGAAATGAGCCCCTTTGAGCGCCGAATCCTGGAAGTGGCCTCCCTGCTGCACGACATCGGGATTCATGTCAACTACTACGACCACCACAAGCACAGTTTCTACCTGATCACCAGCACCCGCATCAACGGTCTGACCCACCGGGAGATCCTGATGGCTGCTTTTGTCGCCATGGCCCACACCAAAACGTTTTCCGGCAACCTGCTCCCCTACAAAGACATTCTCAGCGAAGAGGATGGCCGGACGATCCGCAAGCTCGGCGTCATCCTTCGCATCGCCGAAGCCTTGGAGCGCAGCGAGGCCGGCGTGGTCAGCGAGGTGCGCCTCCATCATCATGTGGAGAACGTCCATCTCATCGCCCGCACCCGCCACTCGGCCGATCTGGAGATCTGTGACGCCTACAAGGTGGCGCCAGACTTTAAAAAGGTCTTCGGACGCAACCTCCTCGTGTCGGCCCAGAGCGGGGCTTAAGTGAGCGGCAGTACGAACGAAACCGACAAAAGAAAACCATGATGGCAGGCACAGATGCAAAATAAAAAGAGCGGACAATCCCTTCTTTCGAGGGTTGCCCGCTCTTTTGTTTCGGTTCTTTTGTTTCTGTCTGTGTTCGCTTCTGTTTGTATTTGCCTCTATCTGTATTTGCCGAATTAATGGAGCAGGTTCTTCCCGTTCTCCTTCTCGTTCTCTCGCTCCGCTGGGGCCGCCGGAGTCGCCGCTGCCGCACGGTTGCGTCTCGAACCGCGTCCGCCCTTGCGCCGCGAGTGCTTGAGGAAGTAGACCTGGCTCTGCAGGACCTCCCGTTCCTCCTGAGCGACCCGCACATAGGTCCCATCGGGGAGCAGGCGGCGGGCCTTGACGTTGTCCTTCAGCATCATTTCGAGGATGGCTTTCACCCGCTGCGCCGACGCCGGGGCCTTGACGGGGAAGAGCAGTTCCACGCGCCGATCCAGGTTGCGATCCATCCAGTCGGCGCTGGACAAGTAAATCTCCTCGCTACCGCCGTTTTGGAAGTAGTAGGCCCGGTGGTGCTCCAGGAAGCGGCCCACGATGCTGGTGACGCGGATGTTCTCGCTCACACCGGGAATCCCCGGGCGAAGGCAGCAGACCCCCCGGATGATCAGGTCGATCTGCACGCCGGCGCAGGAGGCCTTGTACAGCATCTGGATCATGCGCTCATCGGTCAGCGAGTTCATCTTGGCGATGATGCGGCCCGGTTTTTCCGGCGTGCTCGCCGCGATCTCCCGCTCGATCAGTTCGAAAAACCGCTTGCGCAGCCCCAGCGGCGCAGCCTCGATCTCCCGCCACTTGGCCGGCACGGCGTAGCCGGTCACCTCATTGAAAAAGTCGGTGGCGTCGGCGCCAAAGCTCTCGGCGCTGGTCAGCAGGCCAAAATCGGTATAAAAGCGCGCTGTGGCGTCGTTGTAATTGCCCGTGCCGAGATGGACGTAGCGGCGGATCATCCCCTCTTCCTGACGCACGACCAGGATGATTTTGGCGTGGGTCTTCAAGCCCACCAGCCCATAGATGACATGGCAGCCCGCCTTCTCTAGCGTCTTCGCCCAGGCGATGTTCTTCTCCTCATCGAAGCGCGCCTTCAATTCCACCAGCACCGTCACCTGTTTGCCCTTGCGGGCCGCCTCGGCCAAGGCCTTGACGATGGACGAATCGCCGCTGACCCGGTATAGGGTCTGCTTGATCGCCAGCACCCGCGGATCCCGGGCGGCCTGGGAGACAAATTCGACGACCGGATGAAAGGACTCGTAGGGATGATGCAGCAGGATATCCTTTTTGGCGATGGCGGCGAAGAGGTCTTTCTCGCCGACCAGGTCTTCCGGCTCCTGGGGTGTCATCTTCTCGTGGCGCAGATTGTCGTAACCCGGCAGATCGACGATGCGCATGAAAGCCGTCAAATCTAAAGGACCAGGGATGGTGTAGAGGTCCTCATCATCCAGTTCCAGGTCCGCCTTCAGATAATCCCGGATGGCCGGGCTCGCGCCGGACTGTAATTCGAGGCGCACCTCGGCGCCCCACTTCCGTTTCTGCAGTTCCTTTTCGATGGCTTCCAGGAGATCCTCAGCGCCCTCCTCGTCGACGGTCAGGTCGGCGTTACGGGTGATCCGAAATGTCGAGGCGTCGAGGATATGGTTGCCCCGGAACAGCACCTCCAACTGGCTCTTGATCACGTCCTCCAGAAAAACGAAAGCTTCGCCTCCCGTGCAGGGAACCTCAATAAAGCGAGGCAGCACCGAGGGCACCTGGACGACGGCAAACAGTTGCCGTTTGACGGCCAGGTTGTTTTCCGGCTCCAAAAAGACGGCGATGTTGAGGCTCTTGTTGGCCAGCAGCGGAAAGGGCCGGCTCTGGTCGACGGCCAGCGGCGTCAAGACAGGGTAGATGACCTGTTCAAAATAGTTCTCCACAAAGGACTTCTGGCTGCGGTTCAATTCGTCGCACCGCAAGAAGCGGATCCCTTTGGCCTCCAATTCCGGCAGGAGGTTGTTCATCAGGTGGGCGTACTGATCCTGCACCATGCGGTGGGTACGTTCGGCGATCAACTTCAACTGCGCCGCCGGCGTCAAGCCGGAAGGATCGCGCTTCAACAAACCCGCCTCTTTTTGATCCTGCACGCCGGCGACGCGCACCATGAAGAACTCGTCCAGGTTGGAACTGACGATCGCCAGAAATTTCAAACGTTCCAGCAAGGGATTGGTCCTGTCAAGGGCCTCCTCCAACACGCGCTGGTTGAACTCAAGCCAACTCAATTCCCGGTTGATGTAGTACTCGGAACGGTTGAAGGACTTCCGCTCCGGCGTTTTGTCAAGGCTTGGCCCGTTGGCATTTGGTTCGGCTTCCATGCTTTTTTGGCACATCCTTTATCTCTCTCCACATCAATGATTCAGCGTCCGGGTCTATTCACGCGGCTGATCATATTTCTATGATACCTGAAAGAACACCGGCATCGCTATATGATTCGAACTGAAAAAAGCGCTACCCTTGATTTCCTTCATGCCATAACTGACGTGATATTCCAATATGGCGGAAAACTCGACGATTCGGAGGGGCATTGTCATGTATCATGTCGAGTATACTGGAAAAAGCCCCTTCCGATGGGACGTTTGCCGCAATCTTAGTAGAAAATTAACAATCTTAACAACCCTCATATTTATTCATTTTCACTGCATGTATATTCTTATTGACACTATCGTTGCTTTGTATTAAATTTTGTACATGACAAATGAACATCCCGATAGAGGCGCGGAAAACGAAAAGTACAGTCAGAGAGCTTGCCGGGCGATGACCAGACTGGAAAGGCGTTTCCGCCGAAGTGACCGTCCTTGCGGAGAAGGACCGTTGCTGGGCATGTCTTGAACAGGGGCATGACTGTCACCCTCCGGGGGTGGAGCGCTATCGCCAGACCGTGACAGGGATTTTTGCGGGAATGGTTGTGATAGCGTTCACAACCATTTTTTATTGTAAATGGAGGAAGACCAATGACAACGCCTACCTTGAATCCGGAACAGTTAATCCCAGAGAAAAAAGGCCTCCGCCGCGACATGAAGTCCCGCCACCTGATGATGATCTCTGTCGGCGGCACCATCGGCACCGGTCTCTTCCTCGGCTCGGGCCAGACGATTCATCAAGCCGGTCCCTTCGGCGCTATCCTGGCCTACGCCGCCGGCGGGTTGATCATGTTCCTCGTCCTGCTCTGTCTGGCCGAACTCGCCGTGGCCATGCCGGTTGCCGGCTCCTTCCAGAGCTACGCATCCCGCTTCATCTCCCCCGCCGCCGGTTACACCACCGGCTGGCTCTACTGGGTCAACTGGGCGCTCTGCATCGCCGCCGACTTCACCGCCGCCGGCATCATCATGCACAACTGGTTTCCCCAGGTGGACGTATACATCTGGTGCGCCGTCTTCGCCGTCTCCCTGGCGCTCTTAAACCTGATTTCCGTCAAGGCCTACGGCGAAGCGGAATTCTGGTTCGCCAGCATCAAAGTGGTCGCCATCGTCGGTTTCATCATCGCCGGCGCCGGCCTGATCTTCGGCTTTACCGGCCATGAGGGGGCCATCGGCCTCTCCAACTTCAGCACCGGCGACGGAGGGCTCTTCCCCAACGGCTTTCATGCCGTCTTCCTAACGATGATCGCCGTCGTTTACTCCTTCCAAGGCGCCGAACTGGTGGGTATTGCCGCCGGCGAGTGTGAAGAGCCCGGCAAACACGTCCCCCGGGTCATCCGCGGCATCAGCCTGCGCATCATCATCTTCTATGTCCTCGCCGTCACCGTCCTGGCCGGCACGATCCCCTGGACCGAGGCGGGTGTGCAGGAGAGCCCCTTTGCCACCGTCTTCGGCCGCATCGGCATCCCCTTCGCCCAGAATGTGATGAGCTTTGTCGTCCTCACGTCGGCGCTTTCGGCGGGCAACTCAGCCCTCTACGCCTGCTCGCGCCTGCTCTGGTCGATGGCCAAAGAGAAACAGGCGCCCTCCTGGCTCGGTCGCCTCAACAGCCGGGGCGTTCCCTTCTACGGCGTTCTCTTTACCCTGGCGCTGGCCTGCCTGTCCCTCTTGACGGAGGCCTACGCCGCCGACACGGTCTACCTCTGGCTCATGTCCAGCACCGGCCTCACCGGCTGCCTGATCTGGATCATCATCGCCTGGTGCCAGGTCAATTTCCGCCGCGAATACACCCGTCTCGGCGGATCGGCCGGTCAACTGGCCTTCCGCACGCCCCTCTACCCGCTCGTGCCCATCCTGGCGGCAATCCTGAACATCGGCGTCATCGTCAGCCTCTATTTTGACCCGTCACAGCAGATCGTCCTCTATGCCGGCATCCCGGTCCTGCTGCTCATTTATGGGAGCTACTATGTATTCATCGGAAAAGGGCGGCCAGGATTGGCGTCGGCAGCGCAGACACAGGCGCAAACGGATTAACGTATCAGACAGGCGGCATCTTTCCCTCTCATTTACCCACAGTGTTATCCACAGCCCTTTGATATGTATCGCACAACCTTTTATCACCCCAGAGATCTTATACCAAAGATCAACGGGGTTTTTCTTTTTTCGCCATTTATGTCTGTCGAAAAACATCATGTGGATAACCGCCGACCCATCACCCTGTGGATAATGGGGATAAAACCGTGGGTAACCCGGAAACAGGGCTTTTTTTACGAAATTGCTGTGGATAACTTTATAAAGCTTCGCCGCCTCGTTTGTAACCATTTATTTCCTTTTTCACTACATTATCACTATAGACTCCTATGCCGCTGTGCGGTTTCGGCAATTTGCCTTTTATCTGTCGCCTTCATTCCCAACGCGGCGTTTTCACACACTTTGTGGACTTTTCAACGCATTCCTGCCATTCCCGCGACGCCGTTCCCGGCGAATCCTGCCGTGAGTTCGGTGACTAACTGATGCTCCGTAAAAAAACCGCTTTCTCACCGCCCCCAGAATGTCAGCGATGGAAGCAGCCGCAATGCTCGTCGCATTGGGGTGGATGAGCCTATCACTGAGCGCGCCGATGGCTGACCCCGATTTTTTCTGGCATCTCCAGGCAGGACGGTGGATCCTGGGCAATGGTCAGATTCCGCGAACCGATCCCTTCTCCTTCACCATGAACGGCCAGCCCTGGATCGCCCATGAATGGCTCTTTGAGATGATCCTGTCAGCGGTGGAACGCTTTTTTGGTTACACCGGTGTAGTCGGTCTTGGGATCGTCCTTTACGCCCTTTTTCTCACCCTGTTGACGCGCTGGTTGCTACGCGCTGCGCCTGGCGCCGGCGACGGCATACGCTGCCTGGCGATCCTGGCGATTACCTTCAGCCTTACCCCATTTTGGAGCCTACGGCCGCAGTTGTTCTGTTTCGTCCTGCTGACCGCCTTTCTCCTTTTCTATGCCCTGAGGACGCTGTCGCCGGATTTTCACCAGCCCTATGAGAAATACATCCTGGGCGGGTGGATCCTGATGTTTCTTGCCGCCGCCGCATGCCGGAGCTTGCCGGCTCCCAGTCCGTCCTCTTTCGAAGAGCAGACGACATCAGCGACAGGGAAAACAGCCGGTGACGAGGAGGTTGCATCACCATGCCGCCAACCCTCTCCGTCGTCATCCCCGCGTACAATGAAGAAGGACGTCTCGGTCCCACCCTCGCATCGGTGCAGGCCTGCCTAGACGTCCTCTCTCCCGACTATGAAATTCTCGTCGTCGATGACGGCAGCGTGGATGCCACCGTTGCGATCACAGAAAGCGCCGCCTCGCGTAGCCGTCGCATTCGCTGCCTGCGCAACAGTACTACCTTGCCCGCCGCTTCGGTTACGCCATCGCCGAAGTGCCGGTCACCTGGCGCGACGCCGCCGGGAGCAAAGCTGCGTCTTTTTCGCGACGGCATGACCATGATCAGGGATCTGCTGCGCATCCGCGTCGCCGATCTGATGGGGCGGTACGCTCCCTTACATCATCAGGGACATGACATAGGTCATCAAGCTGATCAGGAGCACCATGGGGATGCTGTGCTTAAGGGTGTAGCGGAAGATCTCCGACTCCTGCCCGACGAGCCCGGTAGCGCCGGCGGCGACGGCCAGGGACTGGGGCGAGATCATCTTGCCGGCCACACCGCCCGTGGCGTTGCCAGCCACCGTGAGGACGGGGTTAACACCGATCTGCTCCGCCGTGATCTTCTGCAGGTTGCCGAAGAGGGCGCAAGAGGAGGTGTCGCTGCCGGTGAGGAAGACGCCGAGCCAGCCGAGGATGGGCGCCATAAAGGGGAAGACCTTGCCCGACTTGGCGGCGGCCAGGCCCATGGTGGCGCTCATGCCCGAGTAGTTGGCAATGAAGGCGAAGCCAAGCACACAGGAAATGGTGATCAGGGGATACATGAGTTCTTTCAGGTTTTGCCCGTAGAGGCGGATCCAATCGCCAAAGCTCATCCGGACGAGGAACATGGACAGGAAGGCGGCCAGCAGGATGCCGGTGCCGGCGGCGGCCAGCCAATCGAAGGTGTAGACGGCGGCGTAGGGTGTCGGTTTGGCCACAATGGGCGCCGCCTGGATGACCAGCTTGTTCAGGCCCTCGACAGGGATGACCACGTTAAGCGTCCGCATGGCCGTCTTGATGGCGGGCATCGCCCAAACGATGATGAAGCCGGTCAGGACGATAAAAGGAGACCATGCCTTGATCACCTGACCGAGAGAGTAGGACACATTCGTTCCCTTCTTCTCCTGGCCTTCATCGGCGAAGAGGAAGATGGACTTGGGATGCCAGACCTTCAGGAAGAGCGCCAGCGCCACCAGGGAGACGATGGACGCGGCGATGGCCGGCAGTTCCGGTCCGACGAAGGTGCCTGTGGCCCACATGGTGACGCCGAAGGTGATGCCAGAGACCAGGATGGCGGGCAGGACCTCCATGGCGCCGCGGAAACCGGCCATGGCGACGATGACCCAGAAGGGCACGATCAGGCCCATGATGCCCAGTTGCAGCGCCGCCACGCCAGCGATTTCGGCGACAGGCAGGCCTGTTGTTTTGGCGGCCGTGATCAGGGGGATGCCGATGCCGCCGAAGGCGACAGGGGCCGTGTTGGCGATCATGCAGAGACCGGCGGCGAAGAGGGGCCGGAAGCCGAGACCGACGAGCAGCGCCGCCGAGATGGCCACCGGCGTGCCGAAACCGGCGGCGCCTTCGATAAAGCCGTTGAAGGAGAAGGCGATCAGGAGCACCTGCAACCGGCGGTCTGTCGTCAGGGAACTGATGGAGGAACGGATGACGTCAAATTGGCCTGATTTTACGGTCAACTTGTAGAGGAATACGGCGTTGATGACGATCCAGCCGATGGGCCAGAGACCGGTGAAGCCGCCGAAGACGGTCGATGTGACGGCCATCCCGGCCGGCATGCCGTAGGCGAAAATCGCGATCACCACGGTCAAGGCCACTGTCGTCAGACCGGCGATGTGGCCTTTCATCTTTTTGATGGCCAGCGCCCAGAAAAAATAGACAATCGGAATCAGTGCAACGACCGTAGACATCAACAGGCTTCCCATCGGGTCGTAATTCTGCGTCCAAGTCATAGGATGTATGCCGCCCTTCTTTGTTGACATTTTCCGCAAGAGTTTCTACGACTGGGTCTACGTATGTTGTGGCTCGGCTGGAACATCTAGGGGCGTCCGGGACGTCTGGGGCGTCTGGCAACCTTGGCATCACCTCCATGCATTAGAAGTATTTTTCACAAACTTGTATTTCTTCGTAAAATTCAAATAACCTTCTATTCGATAAATATTCTATATATTCCGTCTATTTGTTTGTTTTCTTTTTTTCTTATGGCGCCGCTTCATCGACATAAATGGCTTATCAAAAATGAAACCCCCGGGGGTCATCGACCCTCGGGGGCGTCGCGGGCATCCAGATAGGCCCGTTCCAGGTTCCGTAGGTGGGTATCGCGATCACAGGGGCGCAGTTCGATCTTCTTGTCCCCTATCCCCGACGAATGCAGAAACACCTCGACGGGGAGAACATAGAGGCTTTCCAGCGGCTCTTTCCGGCGCACGGCCGCTCTGGCCAGCCGCCACACCTGGCGGATATAGTGCAGATTCCGATCGATCAGTTCCGGACCGGACAGGGGGCCATGTCCGGGGACGACGGTCTTGATCGCCTTTCCCCGCAGGGTGAGCAGGTTGAGCAGGTACCGCTCTGTTCCCCCTTCCCATTCGAGCATGGGGAAGGGGTCCTCCAGGCTGTCCCCGGCCAGCAGCAACCCTTCGCCGGGCAGGTAGACAAGCAGACTGTCATCGGTATGGCCGGGAAAATGCAGCAGGTCGACGCGGCAGTCGCCATCGCGCAGGAGCATCCGATCCGTAAAGGTGATGCCCGGCAGGACCAGGGAGACCTCGCCGTAGCGTTTATCCTTCGCACGGTACTGTTCCAGCACCTCTTCGCCGCCCGATTCCAACCGTCGCCGGCAGAACTCGTGGGCAATGATGGGGCAACCGGAGAAGGCGCTGTTTCCCCAGACATGATCCCAGTGGTGGTGACTGTTGATGACCCAGAGGGGGTGTGTTTCCCGCCCCTTTTCTCGCAAATAGGACTGGATGGGTTCCATCCGCGACGGCAGTTCCATCGTGTCCACAATGATATTGCAGCCAGGCAACAGGAGCAAGGCCGCTGTGGTCAGATAGCCCTCCACCTCGGCCTGGAAAAGGGTAAGTCTTTTGTTGACTGGTATCATGCGCATGTTGTCACCTTGTCTGGTCTTTTTCTTACGCCGTACTATTTCCACAGAAACACTCAAATAACCTGCATCACAACGGTCTAATCTTACCTCCGGACTTTTCATACGCTCGGACCGTTGTCACCGGACGCCCCGGCTTTCTAAAGGAGAGACAATTTATTCAAATTGAACAAAGCGGCATAAGTGACCAAAAAATCACGAACACTGAATAAGCAACTTAACCGCCCCTATTTGGGAGGTCCCTCCAAATGAACATCTCCCTCATGATCACCTGCCTCTGCGACAGCTTCTACCCCGAAGTGGGCGAGGCCGTCGTCCGCGTCCTGCGCCGCACCGGCGCGCAGGTCCAGTTCTCGCCGGAACAGGTCTGTTGCGGTCAACCGGCTTTCAACGCCGGCTACCACGACGACGCCCGCCGGGTGGCCCGCACCTTTTTGCGCGCCTTTCAAGACGCCGAATACGTCGTCAGCCCCTCGGGCAGTTGCGCCGAGATGGTACGGGAAAACTTCCTCCGCCTCTTCGACGAGTCGCCTGAGGAACTGGAACAGGCCCGGCGGCTGAGCAATAAAACCTACGAGTTCACGGAATTCCTCGTCAAGGTAGCCGGCGTCACCGCCATCGATGGGCGCTTTGCCGAGGTCGTCACCTACCACCCCTCCTGCCACATGACCCGCCTCCTCGGGGTCATGGACGAGCCGATTCAACTCCTGCGCAGCATCGACGGGCTCGAATTGAAGGAACTCCCCCGCGCTTACGACTGCTGCGGTTTCGGCGGGACCTTTTCCGTCAAGATGCCTGAGATCTCCGAGGCTATCGTGACGGAAAAGGCGGAAAACGTCTTGAAAAGCGGCGCTCGTATCCTCGTCGGCGCCGACATGGGCTGCCTGATGAACATCAAGGGCCGCCTCGAAAAAATGGGCCACAACCTGCCGGTGATGCACATCGCCCAGGTGATCGATCAGGCCCAGGGAGGCAAATGAGCCATGGCTGTCAGCAATCGCGACCTCCATGACCGGATCCAGGCCGCTTTCCGCCACCCCTTTTTACGCAAGGCCGTCAAATCGGCCACCAACACCCTCAGAGATCGCAAGGCCGTCGTCGCCCACGATCTCGGCCACTGGCAGGACTGGCGCGCCATCGGCCAGCAGATCCGCGACCATGTCGTAGAAAACCTGGATGTGTACCTGAAGCGTTTCGCCGCCAACATGACCCGCCAGGGCGCGAAGGTGCACTGGGCCGCCACCCGGGAGGACGCCCTCAAGATTTTTATGAACATCGTCGACAGCCATGGCGCCAAGTTGGTTCTCAAGTCGAAGTCGATGGTGTCGGAGGAACTGCACGTCAACGCCGTGCTGGAGGAGCGGGGCATTCCTGCGGTGGAGAGCGACCTCGGCGAATACATCATCCAACTGGCCGGCGAGACGCCCTCCCACATCATCGTGCCGGCCATTCACAAGACCCGGGGCGAGGTGGCCGAACTCTTTGAAAAGGACTCCGGCGAGAAACAATCGCCTGAGACGGCTTCCCTCACCCGTTACGCCCGCCGCAAACTGCGGCAGATGTTTTTGGACGCATCCATCGGCGTGTCGGGCTGCAACTTCGCCGTCGCCGATCCGGGGGCGATTTCCCTTTTCACCAATGAAGGCAACGGGCGTCTCGTCACGTCGGTCCCGCCGGTTCATGTCGTCTTTATGGGCATGGAGCGCATCGTGCCCACTTTCCGGGAATTGGACGTGATGTCGAAGCTGCTGCCACGCTCCGCCACCGGCCAGAAGATTACCTCCTACATGTCCGTCATCCGGGGGCCTGCCGCCGCCGGAGAAAGCGACGGCGCCAAAGAGATGCACATCATCATCGTCGACAACGGCCGCTCCCGCATCCTGGCAAATCCGAAGTACCGGGAGGTGCTCCGCTGCATCCGCTGCGGCTCCTGCCTCAATGTCTGCCCTGTCTACCGCCAGGTGGGCGGACACACCTACGGCTGGGTCTACAGCGGCCCCATCGGCGCCGTGCTGACGCCCCTGTTGCAAAATGAATTGAAAGACTGGGGCGAGACAGTCAATCTCACCACCCTCTGCGGCGCCTGCACCGAGGCCTGCCCCGTCCGCATCCCCCTCCATGAGATGCTCATCCAACTCCGGCTGGAGCGAACCTCCCAAGGGTTTACGCCCGCCCTCGAACGGACCGCCTTTCGCCTCTGGGCCGAGACCTGGGACAGCCCCACTCTCTACGGCTTAATGATGCGCGCCGCCGCCGTCGGTCAGTTCCCTTTTATGAAAGACGGCCACCTGGAAGGCGGCCCGACGCCCCTGTCAGCCTGGACCAACTCGCGCTACTTCCCGCCGGTGTCCGGGAGAACCTTCCGGCGTCGCTGGGCGCGAGGGGAGGTGTAGATTATGGCGGAAGCAGAATTCCTATCTCATCTCGCCCAGGCCCTGGGACGGCCGACGCCCGCCGCGCCGGCAACCTTGCCGGACTACCGGCTGCCACCGCGCGCTGTCGACGGCCTTGATGCGGATCATCGGCTGAACGCCTTTGTCCGAGCCTTCGAAGCCGTCAACGGCCGCTTTCTTCGCGCCCACGGCTGGGATGAGGCAGCCGGGCTCGTGCGAGCGCTCCTGGATGAGTTGGGAATCGGCGAGTCACAGGCGGCCGTCTGGTCCGGACCGGAACTGGAGCCGCTGCGCCGCATCTTCCCCGGTTTTTATGCCGGCGGGGAGACATCAGAGATCGCCCGGCGCGATCTGGGCATCACCTGGGCTCATGCCGTCATCGCCGAAACAGGCACCCTCGCCCTGCTGGCCGGCCCCGGCAACGCGCGCTCCACTAGCGTGCTCCCGCCAGTCCATCTGGCGCTCTTTTCGAAAAATGAGTTGGTCGGCACGCTGGGGGAGGCTTTTGACCGGCTCGGTAACCAGCCTTTTCGCGCCCTCAACTTCATCACCGGGCCGAGTCGGACCTCTGACATCGAGATGGACCTGACGATCGGGGTTCATGGGCCGGAACGGGTGATAGCGCTGTGCCTGGAGGCTTGAGAAGGCCTTTCGTGACGTTAAAAGAGCGTAGGCCTATTCACATCGGTCTATTCAATAGAAGACGCCCTGCTTTTCCCTCCGGTTAGAGGAAAAGCAAGGGCGTTTTTATTTGAGTTCCTATGCGCGCGATCCGTTTCGCAATCATCGGATGTTTTCAAGGGGCTCCGAAAGATGTCATAATGGGCTTACATTGCACGGGAGGGTTGCTCGTGAGCGCATTCCTTGTTTTTGAACCGACAGAACCCTTCGTCGCCTACTCCCTCTCTCACATTACGGTCCTCGTCCTTATCGCCGCCGTTTCCCTTGGCCTGTACTTCTACAGAGACAGCATGAGCGAGCGGTTCCGGCGGCGATTCCGCTACAGCCTCGCGGCGGGTCTTTTCCTGCAGGAACTGTTCATGCAAGGTTGGTACATCGCCGGGGGCTTCTGGTCTCCGGACTCATCGCTGCCCCTGCACCTCTGCAACGTCTCCTGCCTGCTTTGCGGTATCATGCTGCTCAAGGGCAACCAGACCCTCTACGAGATCACCTACTTCTGGGGGCTCATCGGGGCCGCCCAGGCGCTGCTCACGCCCGACCTGGGACCGGTCGCCTTCCCTCATGTCATCTTCTACCGCTTTTTCTTCGCCCACGGCGCCATCATTGTCGCCTGCCTTTACATGACCTTCGTGGAAAAGTACCGCCCCCGCTGGCGTTCCATCGGCAAGACCGTCATCATCACGAACCTGTTCATGTTCTTCGTGGGCGCCGTGAACTACCTTAGCGACGGCAACTACATGTACCTGCGCGCCAAGCCCGACAACCCGTCGCTGCTCGACTACCTCGGCCCCTGGCCCTGGTACATCCTTTCCCTTGAAGCGGTTGCCCTGTTGTTGATGGTCCTCTACTACCTGCCCTTCGCCATCAGCGACTGGAGGAGAGAAGGCCGTGAAAAGGCGCAGCTCGACCGACCGCCGATGGGGATGTGAGCCGAAAAAAGATCGCTTTTTTGCCGGTACACGTTGACCTTGCCCTTGGGGTAAGGTCTATACTCAAATTGCACCGGTGCTACGGATCCAGAAGGAGATAAACCATGTTTACCATCGGCCAGTTTTCAAAAATCTGCGCGGTGACAGCCAAGGCGCTCCGCCACTACGAGAAGATCGGCCTGCTCCGGCCGGCCCGGGTGGAGACGTTCAACCAGTACCGCTACTACTCGCGCGATCAAGTCGATGTAGTGCGCAACATCTGCCATATGAAGGAACTCGGCATCCCCTTGGAAACGATCAAGGCGATTATCGATAAGGGAAACAGCCCCGACGATCTGCGCGCCCTCCTGGCCCAACACCGGGAGACCCTGATCGAGGAGTTGAACCGCTGCAACGCTCGGTTGACGAAACTGGCCTGGTGGAACCAAGCATTGGAGGCGAATGTGATGACGAACCGCCGCGATTACGACATCCGGCTCCGCGATGTGCCGGAAATAACGGTCCGTTCCGTTCGGAAGCAATTGACCAACTTCCCGGAAACCCTTCCGCCCCTGATCTCCGGGCTTTATGAAGAGATCACTGCTGCCGGCGCCTGTGTGGCCGGCGCGCCGATTATGCTCTACCATGACAAGGAATTCAACCCGGAACTTGTCGATGTGGAAGTGGCCTGGCCCGTCACTGACCCCAACATGGTCAACGCCACCCTGCCGGCCGTCCGGGTGGCCGCCTGTGTCCATGTGGGTCCCTATCATGAAATGGAACAGGCCTACGCAGCCCTCTTCGAGTGGACAAACCGGAACGGCTACCGCGTCGAATCCCCCATGCGGGAGGTCTCTTGCACCGATCCCTCTACGACGGCGCCGGAACAGTTGGTGACGGAGATCCACTTCCCGGTCGTTAAAGATTAGCAGGTCTTCAAAGATCAGAAGGTCATCTAATCGCAGAAAAAAGCGCCCACATCCCGAATCCTAACAGGATGGTTCCGGACAACCGGTTCACCCACACCAGCGCATGCCCGTCGAGACGGGATCGTAACAGGCTGACCGCGCTGCTTAAGAACATCCACCAGAGGGCCGATCCGGCGAAGACCCCGAGGACCATCTCAAGTGCGCTGCCAACGCCTGTGCCCCCGCCACTGCCCATACCGAGCCCGGCGAAAATCGCAGCGAAGCTGATGATAGTCGCCGGGTTCGTCGCTGTTAGGGACAGGGTTGTCGCGTAGGCGGCGGCGAGAGTGGACTTTTTCGTCTCCACTGCTGTCTCCGATGGGCGGGAGCGGAACGTCTGATAACCGAGGTAGCAGAGGAAAGCGCCGCCGACCCACTTCAGCCCTACCGCCGCCTGCATCAGCAACTGCGCCACCGCCGTCAGGCCGAAGGCGGCGATACAGCCGTACAATGCGTCGGCTGTGGCCGCCCCGAGACCGGAAACAAATCCGGCGCGCCATCCCTCGGCCAGGGAGCGGCGGATGCAGAGGATGCCGATGGGACCGACCGGCGCAGCCACAGCGAGTCCGATAAGCAGCCCTTTTAACCAGTAGGGCATTCAGATCCCTTCTTTGTCCGATATTTGGCTATTCGGAATAACGTGTTGAAGGTTAAATAATACTAGTGGTTGTATTCCCAAACAGTGAGCCAATTAGCTCTTTACTCGAATTGATCGATTAAACAAATTGGGAGGATGCTTATGAAGATTAAACTTACAAGTGTAATTGTAGACGATCAAGACAAGGCTCTGAAGTTTTATACGGAGATTTTGGGTTTTGTAAAAAAATCTGACATTCCGGTCGGTAAATATAAATGGTTAACCGTTGTCTCTCCTGAAGGACCGGATGATATCGAGTTAGCCCTTGAGCCAAACGACAATCCTGCTGCCAAGACATTTCAACAAGCTCTTTTTGAGCAAGGGATACCCCTCACGGCATTTTTTGTTGACGATATTCAGGAAGAATACGAAAGAATGAGGAAGTTGGGTGTTGTGTTCAGCAAGGAACCGACAAAAATGGAATGGGGAGCATTCGCTATATTTGAAGATACTTGTGGAAACCTTATCCAAATCCAACAGGTCTGACAATGCTGCCTGGCACGAATAGTATTGCCGTTCAACGAGATAAACGGATGGAATTTGAAACAAACCGCCCCTCTCCGCTGATAAGCGGCGAAGGGCGGTTCTTACGTCTCTGCAACCTTTTTCTATATCAAAACCTACTCAAAAGAAGCCGCCAGCCGGGCCGCCCCAGCCAGTGCCTCTCGCGTTTGGCCCATCAGTTCGTCCATGATCGCCTGGGTCGGCTTGATCTCCTTCAAGGGATGCAGGCTCTGGCCGACCTGGACGAGGCCGTTTTCGATGTCGCCTTCGATGGCCGCCATCTTATTCGTCCCGATAGCCAGCTTGTCCAGTTCCCCTTGGGGCGCGCCGGTCCGCTCCAGTTCCAGGTACTTCTCGGTCATGCGGTTTCTCAGGCCGCGGACGCCGTGGCCGCGGGAGTAGCCGGTGACGATGGAGTCCGTGTCCACCGCCTCGATAATCCGCTTCTTGGCGTTGGGATGAAGAGCGCACTCCTCAGCCAGGAGGAAGCGGGAGCCCATCTGGACGCCGGAAGCGCCCATCAGGAGCGCGGCGGCGATCCCCCGGCCGTCAGCGATGCCGCCGGCAGCGATGACGGGGATGTTCATTTCAGGGATGACGTTGGTCAGGAGGGCCATCGTCGTCAAGGTGCCGATGTGGCCGCCCGCTTCCATGCCTTCGATGACGACGGCGTCAGCGCCGGCCGCCTCGACCCGCTTGGCCAGCTTCACGCTGGGGACGACAGGGATGACCTTGATCCCGGCGCTCTTCAGCTTCTCGAAAAAGGGCACAGGGTTGCCGGCGCCGAGGGTGACGAAGGCCACCTTTTCCTCGCAGACGACTTCCACGATCTCGTCTTTGTTGGGCGCCATGAGCATGATGTTGACGCCGAAGGGCTTGTCGGTCAGGCTGCGGGCCTTGCGGATCTCCTCGCGGACCCACTCTGTCGGCCGACCGCCGGTGGCGATGATGCCCGCTCCGCCGGCGTTGGAGACGGCGGCGGTCAGGTTGGCCTCAGAGACCCAGGCCATGCCGCCCTGAATCACAGGATATTGAATTCCCAACAGCGCAGTCAGTTTCGTTTTCAAGAAATAAATCCCCCTCTTCTGCCATTCCCGATCATTTTCTTCTTTATGTCATGATCCGGTATGTACCTAATAATAACAAAAGAAAGGATGCAACAAAAGAGCGGTCAATATACCCGCTCTTTTGTATTCAAGTATTTTTTCGGCTGCCATCTGGCGAAAGTCCTTTTCTACTCTGCCATCACTGCCGGCGGTCCGCCCTTTCCGCCGCCCGTTCGCTTCAGCAGCAACACCATCGGAACGACAAGGATGACCGATAGGGCGAAGGCGAGAAAGACATCGGCCATGGCCCAGGTGTTGCTATGCATCTGGATCTGGCCGTACATGAGGGTCAGCGTCGTCGGCTGCAACGGCGACGTATCTCCCGTCGCCCCCAGGATGCCGCTGGCCGACTGCTGCATCATGGTCCAACTCGGTGAGAAAAGATCAAGCCCCTCGACCAGCCGGTGGGTGTGAAAGACCTGCCGGTTTTCCAGCATGGAGGTGGTGATGGCGATGCCGAAGGAACCGGCGACGGCCCGGACCAGGTTGTTCAGCGTCGAAGCGGCGCCGGCTTTCATGATCGGCACGGCGCTGACACCGGCTGTGTTGACCGGCATAAAGGTCAACCCAAGGCCGAGCCCCCGCAGGATCAGCCAAACATTGAAGACAGACTGGGGCGTGTCCACCGTCAGCGTATGCATCAGGTATGTGGAGATCCCGATAAGGGGGATGCCCACCATCGCCATGGGGCGCGCGCCGATTTTATCATAGAGTTTCCCGGCGACAGGCATCATCAGACCCATGGCGATCGCCTGGGGCATCAGGATGATCCCCGTCTGCATGGCTGAATAGCCCCGGATGTTCTGCAGGTAGATCGGCCAGAGCAAGACGCCGCCGATGAGGATGATGTAGAGGCAACTGGAGATGACAACGCTGTAGGTGAACTGGGGGATCTTGAACAGGCGCAAATCGAGCATGGGATTGGGGTGATTCAGTTCCACCACAACCAGCAACGCCCCCATCGCGGTCGCGGTGAGCAGGAGCATGACGACGGTGTAGCTCGACCAGCCCCAGTCCTGCCCCTTATCGAGGGCGAGCAGGTAGAGGAAGGCGCTGCCTGACGAGAGAAAAAGACCCCAAAAGTCAAATTGCGTAGAGGGGATCTTCTGCGTCTCCGGCAGGAGCGTCTGACAAAGGACGAAGCCCAGCACCCCGAGGGGAACGTTGATCATGAACAGCCAGCGCCAACTGAAATCCTCGACGATGAAACCGCCCAGCGACGGACCGATCGAAGGGGCAACGGCGATGGAGAGGCCGAAGAGCCCCATGGCCATTCCCATCTTCTCTTTGGGCACAAAACGGAACATGAGCGCCATGCTGGCCGGTTGGATCAGCCCGCCGCCCAAGGCTTGGATGACCCGGAAGACGATCAGGCTCTCGTTGTTCCAAGCGAAGCCGCAGAGCAACGATCCTGCCGTAAAAGCGGCCAGGCAGTAGGCGTAGAGAGTGCGGTAGCCGTAGGTGTCGCCCAGATAGGACATGATCGGGATGACGGCGCCCGACACGAGCATGTAGGCCGTCAGGATCCACTGGATCTCCTTCGTATCGACGCTGAACAGCACCATCAGTTTGGGCAAGGCCACGTTCAAGATCGATGTGTCGAGGACGGCCATGAAGGTGCCGATGACGACGACCATCGTCACCACCAGTACGCCGGGGTGTCCGTTCTCACGGGAAGTCATGGGCCATCACTCCTTCACCCGGATTTTGACCGAAGCGCCGGTGCCCGGGATCAGGGGCGCGCCGGGGACCTCAATTTTGACATTCAACAGTTGATCCTCTTTCGGGTGCTGCTGCGCCGGCGTCAGCGAGATAATCGGCCAGGTGATCTGTTCCGTGTTCCGGTTGATGGACGAAACGATCCCCGGAAAGACCCGTCCGGCTGCTCCGTCGAGTTTCACATCGACGGTCTGTCCGACCCGGATGCGGCTCGAATCCACTTCTTCGAAGCGCGCTTCCACATAGGCGGCCTCCCGGTCGGCCACGGCGACCAGCGGCTGGCCGGCGGTGACGGCTTCCCCCTCACGCGCGTCGAGCCGCAGGACTTGTCCGCTGCTCGGCACGAAAACAGGGGCGCGCAGCTTCGGCTGATTGGGCGCCGGACTTCCTTCCACGACAGCGAGGATATCGTCCTTCACAACGGTTTCATTCTCCCGGATCTTCAGATCGGTGATATGTCCGGCAATGGGCGCGCGGGCCACGGCCAGGTCGACGGCCACTTTGGCGTCATCGGTCTGGACGAAGTAGACATGCTCGTAGCCGTAATAGGCAGAGATCAACGCCGCCGCCAGGAGATAACCGCCGATGATGAAGACGATCAGCTTTTTGGCCTTCACCGCATCATCCCCCTGTGGAGATCTTGGCGATGACGTTCATTCCGGGGAGGATGCGCAGCCCCTGATCGTCAAGAATTTTGATTTTGATGGGGATCCGCTGGGTCACTTTAATGAAGTTTCCCGACACGTTGCTGCTCGGCAACAGGGAAAAGACGCTATCAGCGGCAAATCCCACCTGTTCCACCACGCCTTGCAGCTTCCGCCCCGGGAAGGCGTCGACCGTCAGGGTGACCGGTTCGCCGACGGAGAGCCGGTGGATCTTGGTTTCCTCAATCCGGGCCGATACGTAGAGATTCCGGAAATCTGCAAGCAAAAAGAGGCGCTGCCCCGGCGATACCAGTTCTCCGTCGTTGACGTTCTTTTTCATGACCATGCCCGTGCCAGGCGCCCGCACCAGGGCGGCATCGCGGTTTTGCAGGGTCGTGTTTTTTTCTTCCAATCGGACCATTGTCTCTCCGGCCTGGACCAGATCGCCCTCTTTGACACGGATTTCCATGACCCTTCCAGCGATCTCCGGCCCTACCTTGATCATGTCGGCGTCGATGCGGGCGTCATCGGTTGTGACATAGCGGACGGAATCGACATAGGTGTAACCGGCGTAGCCAAGGGCAGACAAGAGCAGGGCGGCGCCGGCAATTTTCGCGATCTTCTTCTTCATTTTGCCGCTCCCTTTTCGGCGATCACTTGAATGGCGTCGCCGTCTTTCAAGTCGTTCTGACCGACGGTGATGATTTTTTCTCCCCCGTTGAGCCCGCTCAGGATCTCGATATTGCTGCCGTCAGAGCGGCCGGTCAGCACGGGGCGGGTGGTGACGGTGGAACCGTCGGTGACCATGATGACGCGCTCACTGCCGCGCTTGACAACGGCGTTTTTCGACACCACGATAGGCGACCTGGCCTCACCATTCGGCAGGGTGACCTCGGCGTACATGCCCGATTTCCAGAGCCCCGACTGGGGAAGGCTCAATTTGACGGGATACTCTTTGCTGGCGCTGTTGGCGATGGGGCTGACGGCGATCACCTTGGCCTCAAAAACCTCTGAGGAGACCTGTTCGATGCGCGCCTTCATCGCCTGACCAACCTGGATCTGCTTGATATACTCCTCAGGAACGCTCGCTTCCACCACCGGTTCGCTGCTGACGATGGTCAGCAACGTGTTGGCCGCAGGCGCTGTAGCCGCCATCTCCCCTTCATGGGCAGGCTTGGAGGCAATGCGGCCGTTGACGGGAGCGGTGAGCACTGTCGCTTCGAGGTTCAGCCGCGCCTGGTCGACGATAGCGCTCATCTGCGCCACGGCGGCTCTTAGGCTCTCCAGCGTCTGGGCGGTGGCCCCTTCGAGCATCTGGCTCTGTTGCTGCAGCAACTGCTCGTAGGTGGTCTGGGCCTGTGTCAGGGCCAGTTGGGCCGACTCGAGTTGATTTTTCGAGGCTGCGCCGGCGTCAAAGAGCGACTGCGTCCGTTCCATCGTCTTCTTGGCGATGTCCAGGGAAGCCGCCGCAGCGGTCACCTTTTGTTCCATCTGCTGCCGCTCCTGCGGCCGCGCGCCGTTTTCCGTGTCAGCCAGCCGCGCCTGGGCGGCCCTCAGGTTTGCTTCTGCCTGGGCGAGGGCGACGCGGTAGTCGCGGTCATCCAGTTGAATCAGCGGCTGACCGGCTGTGACTTCTTGTCCCACATCGACGAGGACCTTGACGATCCTGGCGTTGAGCTTGCTCATGATGGCCGATTCCGTTTCCCCCATGACCCGTCCGGTTACCACACGGGCCTTGTTAAGTCCCTGTTCCCCCACTGTTTCGACGACCACTTTATGTACCTTCGAATCGGGGGCCGCTCCGCCGCTGCAGCCGGTGAGGGTGAGCGCTGTCGCAACGACACACCCCAGGGCGATCGCTTTGACACCGATTTTCCGATGGATTTGTTGGTTCGGCATGTCTGTCCTCCTGTCTTCTGCTATGGCTGTGTCCAACTATGCAAGAGCAAGGCGATGCTGCCGCGAACGAACGCCTCGTCCAGCGGGGGCAGGTGTTCCATCTGCATCCGTTCCTTGTGCAGATAGGCCGTAAAGAAGTGCCCAAAAAACATCTGCACGGCGATGCGGGAATCGATGGGCGCCAGCTCGTCGGCAGCGATCTTGCGGTCGAAATAGGATTTCATCAATTCCGTGTTCTGCCGAACGATGTCCATGAAAAGACCGCCGAACTCGCCATTGTGCAATCCCTCACTGACGAGAATGGAGATCAGGTTTCGCCGTTCCCGCAAAAAACCGACAAACCCCATCGCTACCCGGAACAGGCCTTCGTCGATCGGCTTCTCTTCAATCTCGCCGATCAATTTTTTCAGGACCGTCGCGAAGGTCCGTTCCCGCAAGGCCTCACGAAAGAGTTCTTCCTTGTTCTCAAAGTAGTGATAGATGGTGCCGACGGTGACGCCGCATTTCTGGGCGATGCGCTTGATGGTGGCGCCTTCATACCCGTGCTGGCAGGCAAGCTCCATAGCCGCCGCCTTAAACATGTCGCGCCGTTCGGAACCGCAAAGGTCCGTCAACTCTTTATCGCCTCCCACGCCTGCTAATCTAGCGCCTGCCGCGCCTTATGCGCCTCTGCGCCTGTTTAAAATCCCTACTCTTCGTAGACTTCAACGCCTTCTAGCCGCTCCTAAATGAACGTTCATTTAGCAAACTTCATTTTTTCATGAAAGAGAAAACCTGTCAATATAAAAAAAATCCGCCGACTTTTCAATCAGCGGCGAGAACCGAAGAGCAACCGGCTAAGTCCCGTCTGGCGCACCTCGACGGCCCGCTCGGGGCACATCTCCTGGCAGCAGAGGCAACCGATGCACTTGTCCTTGTCCAGTTGGGGGATCCCCTCCATCTGTAGCGCGTCGGCGGGACAACTCTGCAGGCAGATGCGGCAACCGATACACTTGTCACGGTCGAAGGCGGGCAAGGGCCTTAGCGAACGTGAGATGGGTCTGGCTAAGAAGGGCGGCAGGTGGTTTTCGACGAAGTTGACCCGGCGGTGCGAGGCCGGGCGGAAAGGAACCGGCGTGATCCTTTCACCATCATCCAACAGGAGCAGCGGTCCGACGAGCCCCCGCGCCTGGGCGACGCGGTCCATCTCGATGTCCTTGACGGCGATCAGGGACAGGGCGTAGTGGTCCAGGCTGAAGGGACAGCGCGAGGCCAGCAGGTACCCGAATGGTTTCGGTTCCCCCGCCGTCGGCCCGTCTCCCTCCATGCCGATGACGCCGTCCATCACCGTCAGCGCCGGACGGAGGGCCAGGTTGAGTTCCACCAGCAGTTCGCCGAAGGGCTTTCGCTCCTGCACCCGGAAATGGTATTCGGCCTTGCGCATCCCCGGGATGGCGCCGTAGAGGTTTTTGACCGCCCCCGTGTAACCCGTCTGGGCATGGGTCTTGATCTTGGGTAGGTTGATGATGGCGTCGGCTTCGTAGAGCACTTTGAGGAAGGACACTTTGCGCAGCGGGCTCCGCTCCGTGAGGGGAACTTCGACTTCGGCCGTGTCATAACTGACCTCGATGCCTAACCGCTCCGCCACGGCAGCCATGCCCGTCTTTTTATAGACCATCCTCAATCCGGCCGTGTTGGCCGAGGGACCGCCGGGGCTGTCGACAATGAAAGGCGTCGCCCCCAAGGCGATGACCGCCTTGGCGACAGCTTCCACCAGGGCCGGATGGGTCGTCACGGCGGCTGCCGGATCTTTCCCCATCACCAGATTCGGTTTGAGGGCGACCCGCATGCCAGGGCGGATCGTGACGGCTAAGCCGCCCAGACGCTCCAGCAGGCGCGCGACAGCGGTGTCTATCTCCCCCTGTTCATAACTCCGGCAGGCCGTGATCGCCACTGCTTTTCCTTTTCCGGTCAAATTCCGTCACCTCGAATCGCTTCCACTAGTATCATACTCGCTGGGGAGATTTAGCCGAACAATCACTCCGAACGGGCAGGTTCTTTTCCCCCCCGCGTCAGCATGTATAAGGCGATCCCCGTGATCACCGTGATCCCCGCCACCACCGCATAGCGCATCGCCGGATCGTGAACGGTGGCGATGATTCCGGCGTAACCGAAGAAGATAAAAATCGCCGCCGAGGCGTATTTGACGATCCGTTCGGGGATCTTCTTGCCGAGGACGACACCGACGAGGATGCCAATCACATTCGAGATCATCATCCCTGTCGTCGTGCCCATCCAGACGGGGATCAGGTTGTGATACTTCGCCGCCAGGGCGACGCTGGCCAACTGGGTCTTGTCCCCCATCTCGGCGATAAAAAAGGCGATCGTCACCGTCAGGAAGGGGCCGAAGTACTCCTTCTTGTCCTCCCCCTCCAATTCATCGCCGCGGACCGTCCAAAGACCGAAGAAGATAAAGGAAATGGCCGCCGCCAGTTGGATCGTCTCCATCGGAACAAATGCGGTCAGGTAATCCCCCAGCGCCACCGCCAGGAGATGGTTGAGCAGCGTGGCGACGAAGACACCGGCCAGGACCGTCGCCGCCTTATAGCGGGTGGCAAAGGCCATGCCCAGCAACTGTGTCTTGTCTCCCATTTCCGCCAGCACAACAAAGATGGTGGATGCCCAGAATGCTTCCATACAGTTTCCTCCCTTAATGCATTGATGGTCATACGCGGACAATGCTTTGACTTACATTCGCTGGGGTTACAGAAACAGGCGAAAAGGGGAGAGCAACAAAACAGAAAGACCTTGGACACGCCAAAAAACGTGTCCAAGGTCTCGTTAAGCCGGTGTTATCCAAACCGCAGATACGGCTTGTCCAGGCCGGCAAGGCCAGGCGCTGACGCCAGTTTGTTGACCTTGCCTGTGAAACTACTCCCCTCAGGCGATCTTATGGTAATCCATAAATCGGGCCCTGTCAATCCCGAGAGCACAGCGCCGCCTCACAGCGATAAATCGGCATCCCCTGACGGGAGAATCGGCGCTCATACTCCGTCATCACCCTTGCCGACAACGCCATTGTCTCCAGCGCAGGGTCCTTGTGCAGATCGAAAGTTACCTGTTCGAGCGCGAAACTGTTGGCCTCGAACTCCTCCAGGGAAAACCGGAAGAGGTTCTCATTGTCCGTCTTGAAACGGACCTTGCCGCCCGTTTTTAGATAACGCCGGTAACGTTCCAGAAAGCGCCGGTGGGTCAGCCGCCGCTTTGCATGACGCGCTTTGGGCCAGGGGTCGGAGAAGTTTAGGTAGATGCCGTCGACCTCGCCGGCGCCAAAGATGTCGACGGTCTGCTCCACATCGATCCACAGAAAAGCCAGGTTGGGCGCCTCCCACTTTTTCGCCAGTTCCAGCGCGTCCAGGAGGACCTCCTCGCGCAGTTCAGCGCCAATCCAGAAGCGTTCGGGACACTCCCGGGCCATTTCATTGATAAACCGTCCCCTGCCTGTGCCGAGTTCCAGATGGATCTCCACCGGCTCCGGCCGTTGAAAACCGAACCGACTGGCGATATAGTCCTGCCACCGGCCTTGCCATTCCGCAGGCTCCGTCACCAGCCAAGGGGTATACTGCAAAATCTTTTCCCGCGTACCTGGGATTCGTCGTAACCGCATATTAACCTCGTTTTTTCACGCGAATCGATTTCTATTTTACACTATCCTCGTTGCAGTCCAGGTCGTTTTGACCGTCTTTTGTTTTTCTGTCTTCGTTTTCACTTCTGTCGTTTGCGTTCCCGCCGATCAGGCTGGCCATATCTTCGGGAATTTGGGAAGTAACCTTCACCGCCTCACCGCTGCGAGGCTGGAGTAGCGTCACCCAGGCTGAATGCAATGCCTGACGGCCGATGCGGAACGAGTCGCCCCCATACAGACGGTCCCCGAGCAGCGGCGTGCCCAGATGGCGGAAGTGCACCCGGATCTGGTGGGTTCGCCCCGTTTCCAGGATAACCTCCGCCAGTGCCAGATGCCGTTCCGGTTCCGCTTCAGCTTCCGCTGCGCCCTTCGTCTCCAAGGCTGACGGTTCAAAAACCTGCGTCACCCGGTAGCGGGTGATCGCTGTTTCTCCGTCATCGCGGACCATGCGTCGCATGTGATGTTCGGGGTCGCGACCGATGGGCGCGTCGATGATTCCCACCGGCTCCGCCGGCAGACCGCGCAAAATGGCCAGGTAACCGCGCTGCAAGCTCCCGTCGCGGAGTTGCCGATCCAGCGCTTGGTGGGCGAAAGCGTTCTTGGCGAAGACACAGATGCCTGTCGTGTCTTTGTCCAGCCGGTGCAGCGGCCGAACCCTCGCCTTAATCCCCTTCTCGGCGAAGTAGTGGGCCACGCCATGGGCCAGGGTCGGCCGGAAGCGTGCCCTCTGTTCCGGCGGGTGCACCTCGATCCCCGGCGGCTTGTCGAGGATGAGCAGGTCGGCGTCTTCGTAGAGCACCTTCAGGTCCATGGCGACCGGCGCCAGGTTGCCTTCCTCCTCCTGATGAACACAGACTTCGAGTAGATCGCCTTCCTTGACCCGCCGGTCGAGGTGGGCCCGTTTTCCGTTTAGACGAAAACCGTCGGTCCGGGTCAGGATCTGCAAGCGCCGGCGGGAAAATCCCAGGCAGAACTGCAGAACGCTGCCAATGCGCCGCCCCTCTTCCTCCGGCTTAATCCGGTGAGCCAACCATTCCTTCGACACGGCCACAATCCTTTCAATAGGTATGGATCTTCTCGATCAACTTCGCCACATTCTCGCCGAAACGGCGCACCGTACGCAGGCCTTCCTCATCATTCATCGCCTCGCCGGGGTTGCGGCCAAAGACGATATTCCAGTAGGTGGATCCGGCGACGATCATCTCGCTGATAAAGTAAAACATCAGCATCTCCTGGAGCGTCGACGTCAAGCCGCCGCGCCGGCCGACGGCGATGGGGCCGCCCACCTTCCAGGACAAGAAGCGGTCGCTGGCCATGGAGACCATGCTGATCCGCTGCACCGCCGACATCAGGTCGCCCCGGGCCGTTCCGAAATAGACGGGCGCGCCCACCACTAGACCCTGGGCGTCCCGGATTTTATCGATGATCTCATTCAGGCCGTCATTGAGGGCGCATTTGCCCGACTTGCATTGGCCGCAAGCGACACAGGACTGGATGTTCTTTCCGGCCAAAGAGACAATCTCCGTCTCCATGCCCGATGCCTGAATCGCCTCAGCGCAGGCTTGCAGCACCTGCATCGTATTGCCTTTTTGACGGGGGCTTCCTGAGATGAGGATGACTTTCTTCATACACTATCCCTCCATCATGCGTTCCTATGCGCCAGCGATTCCGGCGCTGCTGTCAGATCCTCCAGAAAGTGTATCATAATCTCCCCCTCCGGGGAATCGGGCGGCCCCTTCCGATAAAGATAAAAAGCGCCTCTTGTCTGTAAGGACAAAAAACGCTTTGTAAACCTCCCGATGATGGCTTACCTATCGAGGACCGATACCTAGGCCCTCACGTCGATCCGCTGGCCCAGACGGGGATTGACGCTCTGCTCCATCATCCGCGTGTCGGCGGAACCCTGCTGCTGCGCCATATCCATCGCCTTTTTCAGCACCAGCATGTGGACGATGTCCCCGTTGGATGCGGCGTTGACCAGCGTCGGCGCAGGAAGTTGGGATATGTTCATGCCGCTCACCTCCTGAGTTTTCCCGAACCAAAAGCCCAGGCCTGTCCGCTTGCGCTAGCCTGTTCTTTTTCATTATAGCGGTTCGTTCCCCAGCGCGCATAGGACCCAAGTCGGAAAAAACAAAAAAGCCTTGCCTTTCCGGCGCCCCCTTCGCGATAATAGGCAAAAAAAGCGGTTCCACCGGCAATCCGGTTTCCCCGCTTTTTCGCATCTACAGGCGCAGTGTGCGTCTCTTCCGTTCCCTCGGCCAGTCCTTACCGTCACACCGACTGATTCAGCAACTGCCGCTTGTTCGTCGTCACCGGCGTGTACATGAGGTCATAGTACTCGCGGCACATGCGGTGGGAGGAGAACTGCCAGCGCGACATGTCGATGCTGAGCATCATCATCTCGACCCAATGCTTGCGGTTGTGGTTGTACATGGGCAGCACTTCCTGCAGCAGCACCCGGTAGAGGGACTTCATGTCCAACTCATCCTGCTCCTGTGGCGAAAGGTTCTCGCCGGGGTGGAAGTCGAGCAGCCAGCCGTTGATACCGTGCTGCACCCCTTCGCCAACCCAACCGTCTTCCACGCTCAGGTTCAGCACACCGTTCATGGCCGCCTTCATCCCCGAAGTGCCCGAGGCCTCCTGGGGCCGGCGCGGGTTGTTCAGCCAGATGTCGCATCCGCGCACCAGCAGCGTGGCGATGTCCATGTTGTAGTTCTCGATGAAAACCACATTGTCGGGGTATCGCTTCTGGAATTCCACCAACCGTGCGATGATCTCCTTGCCCATCATATCGGCGGGGTGGGCCTTGGCCGAGAAGATGATCTGGATCTTCCCCGTCGACAGGTAGGCATCGATCACTTCCGGATTGCGGAAGATCAGATCGCCTCGCTTGTAGGAGGCGGCCCGGCGGGCAAATCCGATCAGGAGGGTGTCCTCCCGCAGGTTCCCCAGCCCTTTTTCCTTGACATACTCGATCAGTTTTCGCTTGTTGTCCATATGGATGGACCAGAGGTCTCCCCGCGTCTCGAAGGCCTGTTTGATCCGGGGGTCCTGCCAGGTGCCCGGATGGACGCCGTTGGTGATGGAAAAAATTAGAGGAATCGACTCCAGGTGCCCCCACATGCGGTGAACCGTGCGGCCATGGAGCTTGGAAACGCCGTTGGCCATATAGGAGAGGCGCAAACCGGCCACGGTCATGCTGAAGGGATCGCCGCCGAGGTCGCGCATCTGATTGTAGTTGAGGCCGTTGTAGGCGCCCATCCGCCCCAGCGTGTCATGGTCGTGAACCTCATTGCCTGCAGCGACCGGCGTATGGGTCGTGAAGACGATCTCCTGGCGTGTGTTGTGCCAGGCGCGCTCAAAGGATTGGCCCTGGTTCATCTTCTCCCGGATCAGTTCCAACCCGGCGAAAACGGCATGGCCCTCATTAAAATGATAGACATCGATCGACAAGCCGAGAGCGCGCAACGCCCGGATCCCGCCGATGCCCAGGATCATCTCAGCTGCGATGCGTTCCTGCCGCCCGCCGCCGTAGAGGCGCTGGGTCATCCAGCCATGGGGGCTGCCCGGAAAACCGGCGTCCAACAGGTAAAGGGGCACATTCCCCTGGTTGTCGAGCACCCAGACCTTGCAGACCACATCATGTTCCCAGATGCGGACCGATACGGACACACCGGTGTCCTTCAGATCGGGGAACTCATAATCGCGGTACACATCATAGGGCTGACCGTTGCTGTCAATGTGCTGTTCTGTATATCCCTGGCGCCAGAGGATCCCGACGGCCACCATCGGTCGTCCCAGTTCCCGGGCCGCCTTGATGTAATCGCCCGCTAAAATGCCCAGACCGCCCGAGTAGATCGGTATGGAAGCGTTCAAACCATATTCCATGCAAAAATAGGCGACATGCGGCAGTTCCGTGCCTGCGGAATAGAATACGTTCAATCCCATTCACCTCTTCTCGCGCATTTGCCCACGATTCTATGATAACGGAACTGGCGTCCAGTGGCTACATTTTTCTGGATCCTTTTTCAGTATGTTAAAAAAAAAGAGAGCCGACTATTTTGCCGACCCCGTTCGTTGAACTGATTACCGGTCTATTCAACTGTACGATGCGCCTGTTGGTCAGGCCACATGGTCCCGCAACTCGCGAACGCCTTCCTGTTCGCAGTAGGGGCAGGTCCGGGTGCGTTCGATTTCGCCCAGCATATCTACAGCCAGTTCCGCCTGGGAACGGGCGGGAACGATCACGTTGCGCACGGTGCCGCATTCGGTGCATTCCGCCGTAAACCGCTTGATCACAATATCACCTCCTTTGCCGGTTCAGAAAAATAAGGGGCAACACGACTTTATCTTATGGTAATATGGATGATAGATCTGTGTAGATCTCATTAAAAATCTGCAAACAATTGGAGGCATCCGGATGGCATCCTATACCCCCGTCGACCTCTCCCGGCTGCTCGGCGCCCTCTCCATGGCCCTGGACTTCACTACCCACGGGCTCTCGCGCCACCACCGCCGGGTTGCATACATGGCAGTCACACTCGGACGGGCGATGGCGCTTCCGGTCAAAACACTGAAGACCCTCTATTGCGCAGCCAGCATTCACGATATCGGCGCCGTCACCTTTGCCCAGAAGAGCGACCTCTCCCGCTTTGAGATCCACTCGCCCAAGAGCCATTGCGAACTCGGTCGGCGGATGCTGGCGAGTTCGCCCCAACTGAGAGAAGCCGCGATCATCATCGAACACCACCATGACCACTGGGACGAGCCGGGCCGGCAGGATGCTCCCGTCGATCCCACACTGCTCCTGCTGGGTGACTTGATCCACCTGGCCGATCGCATCGAGGTCCTCCTGACACCCGCCCATATCCTCTCCCAGCGCCGTCAGGTCATGGACGCCATCAACAACATGTTCGGAACAGTCTTCCGCCCCGAATTGAAGGACCTCCTCAACGAACTGGCAGGGAGAGAGAGCTTTTGGCTTGACCTGGACTCCCCCTTCATCGACGAACTGACCCGGCAGGCCGTCGGCGCCGACGAGCATACCATCCAACTCCCCTATTGCGAGTTGAAGGGTCTGGCATCGATCTTCGCCCGCATCATTGACAGCAAGAGCCGCTTCACCCTCCGCCACTCACGGCTGGTCTCGGCCTCGGCGACGCTTCTGAGCCAGTTATTCGGCTTCTCTCCCGCCGACGCTGCCCGCATGGAAGTCGCCGGCCTCCTCCACGATATCGGCAAACTGAGCATCCCTGAGGAGATTTTAGAAAAACCGGCTCAACTGACGCCCGACGAGTACCTGATCATCAAACAGCACACCTATCACAGCTACCACATCCTGAATCAGGTTCCGGGCTTTTCCGAGATCGCCCAATGGGGCGCCTACCACCACGAGCGCCTTGACGGCAGAGGTTACCCCTTTCACATCCCAGGGGAAGAACTCAGCGTCGGCAGCCGGATTGTGGCCGTAGCCGATATCTTCTCGGCCCTCGTGGAAGACCGCCCGTACCGGGATGGCCTTTCCCGCGAAAAGGTCGAATCAATCCTGAAAAAGATGGTCCTGGAAAAGGCCATCGACGGCGATCTGGTCGATCTTCTCTGCCAACACTACGACGACTTCGAAGCGTTGAAACAAACCATGTAAGCCGTTTTCATCAGATCAAAAGAATGGCATTAGAAAAAGCCTGGCGATGACCAGGCTTTTTTTCACGCGCCGTCGTTATTTCAGGACCTCGATCGGTCCGTCGCCGCGCTTGAGCAGCTTTACCGACGTCTTCTTGGGAACCAGCACCTTGATCATGTGGTTGATGGCCACTTCCGGATCCACCGTCTCCCCGCAGGTGTAGCAATCGAGGGCGGCAAAACCCTTCTCGGGATAGGTGTGGATGGAGATATGGCTCTCGGACAACAGGACCAGGACCGTCGCGCCTTGCGGCTCAAACTGCTGCTTCTGGGACGAGAGAACCGTCGCTCCGGCCGCCTTGGCGGCTTCAATCATCTGTTCCTCCAGGAACCGGGCGTCGTTCAATTTTTCGAAATCTACGCCCCAAGTGTCAATGGTGACATGTCGTCCGAAAGTGGAGTAATCCATCATTTCGGCCCCCTTCCCAGCAAATTGGATGCCGGGACCTACGTGATCCATCCGGGGGTGGGTCTAGACCCGCCCTAACAGGGACGTTGGTCTGTTTGAAGCAATCCAAACCCGATTTGGATGAATCCTGGTTCCCACCACAATGAGTATATTAATATCATAAATGGCGGGGCAAATCAATACTTTTTTTCGAGAGGATTTTATTGCCTGAACCTTGCGACACCCTTGCCCCGCGCGCCTTGACGTGTTACGATTGCATATAGATAGTGCTTTCCATAGCTATCTGAAAAATCGAACACGGTTACCCTTGTTGCAGGCGCCGCTCAGCGGCTGAAAAGGGAATGAGGTGTAAAGCCTCAGCAGCCCCCGCTACTGTAAGGGAAGACGACCCGCCACAGATCCACTGGACTTCGGTCTGGGAAGGAGGCGGGACCGGATGACGCCCGAGCCAGGAGACCTGCCCGCAACAAACGAAAGACCCACTTCGGGAGGAAGGGAGGGCTTTATTTTGTTGCCTATGGGGAAATCTCCACCTGGCGCAGACAATCTACCGCTTGGTCCAAGGCGATGACCGAAATCGAGGAGCTTGCAAGCATGCGATTGTAGTTTTTAGTACATATATATTCTCCAGAACGATACAGCAAGCGACGAAAACACCGGAACTTAGATAGGAAATCCCTACAACCACCCCTACACAAAAAGGAGTGTCTGCGAATGCATATCATGGAGGGCTACCTGCCCCTTAGCCATGCCGCTGCCTGGACAGCCGCCTCAACGCCCTTCGTCGTCCATGGGCTGCGGTCGATCCAAAAAACCGTCCGGGCCAATCCGGAAGCCAAAATGCTCCTCGGCGTCACCGGAGCCTTCTCCTTTGTGCTATCGGCGCTGAAACTGCCTTCTGTCACCGGCAGTTCCTCCCACCCGACCGGCACCGGCCTGGGCGCCGTCCTCTTCGGCCCCACCGTGATGACCGTTCTCGGCGCCATCGTGCTGCTCTTTCAGGCCCTCCTGCTGGCCCACGGCGGAATCACCACCCTGGGCGCCAATGTTTTCTCCATGGGCATCGTGGGACCTTTTGCCGCCTACGGCGTCTACCGGTTGGGACAGCGGCTGAGCCTTCCCTCCAACGTCTCCATTTTCGCTGCCGCCGCCATCGGCGACCTGGCGACCTATGTGACAACGACCTTACAACTCGCGATCGCCTTCCCGGACACAGCCGCCGGCGTCGCCGGTTCCATCGTCAAATTCGGTTCCGTCTTCCTGGTTACGCAGGTTCCCCTGGCGCTGGCTGAGGGCCTTTTGACCGTCCTTATCTTCAATGCTCTCTCGAAATACTCGGCCAACGAACTGTCTGCGCTGAACATCTTTTCGAAAGAGGTGAAAGCATGAACTGGCTGCGGAACAAGCTTGTCCTGATTACGGCTGCCCTTTTTCTGACGGGCGTTCCCCTGGTCATGCATTTCACCGGCGATTTTGCCGGCGCCGATGATCAGGCAGGCGAAATGGTGCAGACCATCGCCCCTGATTACAAACCCTGGTTCGAATCCCTTTGGGAACCGGGAGAGGAGGCAGAACCGCTTCTCTTCGGCTTTCAAGCCGCCGCCGGCGCCGCCTTTATCGCCTACTACTTCACACGCCGCCGCAAGAGCAGCGGATCCGACATGAGCGCCGGTTCCGGAATGGGCGGCGGCATGGGGCGCAATTCCGTCGGCAACGCCTGATGGTGAAATAGAACAGTTCACAAACGGGGTCTAAACAGATGCTCTACACGATCGATCAGTGGGCTTGGGCCAACAAACTGCGGGACAAATCGCCGACTGGGAAAGGGCTTGCCGCCCTGGCAGGGCTGCTGGCTAGCCTCCTCTCCCCCACGCCCTGGCTGCCCGGCTTGATCACGCTCCTCTCCGGCGCGTTGATCGTCTTCGCGGCCCGCGTACCCCTGTCCATCTTCGTAAAACTGTTGACTGTGCCTGGCCTCTTCCTCTTCACCGGGTGCATTACAGTGGCCTTTTCGCCATCCCCCCTTGACCCCGTGGCGCAGGTGACTATCGGTCCCTACACCCCTGGCATATCAGCTGCCGGTCTGGAACAGGCTGGCATCCTCTTCTTTCGATCCCTCGGCGCCACAGCCAGCCTCTATTTTCTCGTGCTTACCACGCCGATGGTCGATGTGATCGAACTAGCGGCCCGCTTGCGGACGCCCAAGATTGTGACGGAACTGATGCTTCTCATCTACCGCTTCATCTTCGTGCTCATGGAGACGACTCAGGCCATCGTCGTGGCCCAAGAGTCCCGACTCGGCTACTCCACGAAAGCCAACAGCCTTCGCTCCCTCGGTATCCTGGCGGCCAACCTATTCGTCCGCTCCCTCATCCGTTCCCGTGAGCTCTACATCGCCCTGTCGGCCCGGGGGTATGAGGAAGAGCTTCGTGTACTGCCACGCGCCAGAACCCCTTAAAAATAGCACCAGAACTCCCTAAAAAAGAGGATGGTTTTCATCGTGACAGCCCTGTTGGAAACGGAACAAGTGGAATACAACTACCCCGACGGCAACAGCGGCCTTCGGGGTATCGATCTTTCCCTCCCGGCGGGACGCAAGATCGCCGTCGTCGGCGCCAACGGCGCCGGCAAGTCGACCCTCTTCCTTCATCTCAACGGCGCCTTGAAGCCGCGCCGGGGTGTCGTCCGTTTCCAGGGTAAGCCCATCGATTACTCCCGCCGGGGCCTACGCGAACTGCGCAGCCACGTCGGCCTCGTCTTCCAGGATCCTGACGCCCAGCTTTTCTCCGCTTCCGTGGAACAGGACATCTCCTTCGGCCCCCTCAACATGGGCCTTCCCGAGGCCGAGGTGCGCCGCCGCGTCGACGCGGCCATGGCAGCGACAGGGATCACCGAACTGCGCCACCGGCCCGTCCACGCCCTCAGCTACGGCCAGAAAAAACGGGTCTGTATCGCCGGTGTCGCGGCGATGCGCCCGCAGGTCATCATCCTGGACGAACCGCTGGCCTGGCTCGACCCCGCCGGAGCGAAAAGCATCCTCGACCTGCTGGAGCAGTTGAACCGGGAGGGCGCCACCATCGTCATGTCCCTGCACCAGATGGATATCGTGGCCCGCTGGTCTGACGAGGTGGTCCTGCTGGATCAGGGACAGCGGCTCTTCCAGGGCGTTCCCCGGGAACTGTTTGCCCGGCGAGACCTCCTGACAAAAGCCGGTCTGGAATTGCCCTGGCCCATGGATTTGTATCAGGCGCTGGTGGAAAGGTCGATTCTTCCCTCTCCGAATGACTTGAAAGGCGGGGAAGTCCCGATGGATCGAGAAAGCCTGCTCCCGTTGATCGAGCAGGCCTGGCAGGAACGCAAAGAAGGCAAATAAGTGGAGCAAATTTTCCCGCTGGAAAACCTTTTTCAGCGGGAAATACTTTTTCTAGGGAAGAAACGTTCAATTCCTCTCATGATCGAA
>NZ_WXEY01000026.1 GCF_009877425.1 Heliomicrobium undosum
TTTGGGCGATTAGCTCAGCTGGGAGAGCGCCTGCCTTACAAGCAGGATGTCGGCAGTTCGATCCTGTCATCGCCCACCAATTACGGAGCAGTGGTGTAGAGGCCTAACATGCCAGCCTGTCACGCTGGAGATCGCGGGTTCGAATCCCGTCTGCTCCGCCATCTATCTGGAGTGGTACTCAAGCGGCTGAAGAGGACGGTTTGCTAAATCGTTAGTGGTCGTAAGGCCAGCGTGGGTTCAAATCCCACCCACTCCGCCATGCATACCCTGGTAGTCGGCTTACTCGCCGCCTATCTTCTCGTCGGGGCGTAGCTCAGTTTGGTAGAGCGCTACCTTGGGGTGGTAGAGGCCGCACGTTCAAATCGTGTCGCTCCGACCATTGTTACCTTCATTCTCTCAAATTTGTACATGCGGTCGTGGCGGAATTGGCAGACGCGCTAGATTCAGGTTCTAGTGGTCGCAAGGCTGTGGAGGTTCAAGTCCTCTCGACCGCACCAAATGCGGAAGTAGCTCAGCGGTAGAGCATCGCCTTGCCAAGGCGAGGGTCGCGAGTTCGAATCTCGTCTTCCGCTCCATAGGCGCCCGTAGCTCAGCTGGATAGAGTAATTGACTACGAATCAAGAGGTCGGAGGTTCGAATCCTCCCGGGCGCGCCACTTTTGCCGCCGTAGCTCAGTCGGTAGAGCGTATCCTTGGTAAGGATAAGGTCACCGGTTCAATCCCGGTCGGTGGCTCCAGTTTCAAAACGAATGAACCTGTCGGTTAATCCCGGCAGGTTTTTTTCTTTTGTGACGACGCCTCCTTAAAAAAATGACACCAGGCTTGCGTTGGTAATAACACCGTGCTATACTATCACTAGTGCGTTTCCGACAGGGGAAGGAATCTTTGGCAGCCTTGGCGTCCAGCAACATCGATGCGGATTCTTGCAGTTTTCGAAGGAGTGGGTACCTAGCCCACTCTTTCCGTTTGTAAACCCCATCCCATCGAAACCCTCACAAGAATGGATCACTTTTATTCCGGTGAAACTATGGAGAATTCTGCAAGCAGCTACTGAAACAACTTTGACTGCACGAGAACCGTAAGGAGGATCACAATGTCCGGCAAGGTGCGTTTAGAAGACCGTGTAACCGCCTGGGCGACACCGATTGTAGAAGAACTCGGATTGGAACTGGTCGATGTCGAGTGGGTGAAGGAAGGAGGGAACTGGTACTTACGCATCTTTATCGATAAGGAGTCCGGCATCGAGATGGAGGACTGCCAGGAAGTCAGTCGGCGCATCGACGAGATCCTTGACCGGGAGGATCCCGTAGCCCATGGCTATTCGCTAGAGGTGTCTTCACCCGGGATCGATAGACCGTTGAAGTCGGACCGGGATTACGAGCGGTTTCAGGGAGAGACCGTCCGCATCACCACCTTTGCTCCGGTGAACGGCGCCAAGGAACATCTGGGCGAATTGGCCGGCAAAAACGAAACTTCTATCTTGATAATGCAAAATGACGAGGAGATGGCAATCCCGCTGACGCAGGTATCCTCTGTTCGTTTATATCCTGGCTTTTAACTGACAACTGAATTAGGAGGCATCTCGATGAATGTCGAATTTTTGACTGCCCTCAAAGATTTGGAGCGGGAGAAGGGGATATCGAAAGAGATATTGATCGAAGCCATTGAGGCTGCACTTATCTCCGCATATAAGAAAAACTTCGGCTCCTTGCAGAACGTTCGCGTCCATATCGACCGGTCGACGGGCGAATTCAAGGTCTACTCACGCAAGATGATCGTAGAGGAGTTCACCGATCCTCGCGTCGAGGTTTTACTGGCAGACGCGCAAAGGATCGACCCCAATTATCAGGTCAACGATGTGATTGAGTCAGAGGTCACTCCTCGGGAATTCGGACGCATCGCCGCCCAGACAGCCAAACAGGTGGTGGTCCAACGGATCCGGGAAGCGGAACGCGGCATGATTTACGAGGAATTCTCCAATCGCGAGGGCGATATTGTCACCGGGATCGTGCAACGAACAGAGAATAAAAACGTATTTGTTGATCTAGGCAAAGTCGAAGCGCTCTTGGCGCCATCGGAACAGATGAACGGCGAAACATACCGGCATAATGATCGGATCAAGGCGTACATCGTGGAAGTGAAAAAGACAACAAAGGGCCCGCAGGTCTTGATATCCCGGACCCATCCCGGACTGTTGAAACGGCTTTTCGAATTGGAAGTGCCCGAGATCCATGACGGCACGGTCGAGTTAAAAGCCGCGTCCCGGGAAGCTGGCGCCCGTTCCAAGATCGCTGTCTATTCCAAAGATGAAAATGTCGACCCTGTTGGCGCTTGTGTGGGTCCGAAAGGAATGCGGGTGCAAGCTGTCGTCAATGAACTCAAGGGCGAAAAAATCGATATCGTCAAGTGGAATCCCGACCCGGCCAAGTTTGTGGCCAACGCCCTCAGCCCGGCCAAAGTGGTCTCTGTAGACATCATCGAAGAAGACAAGGTGGCCCGCGTCGTCGTGCCTGACTATCAACTGTCCCTGGCGATCGGGAAGGAAGGGCAAAACGCCCGCTTGGCCGCCAAACTGACAGGCTGGAAAATCGATATCAAGAGTGAAAGCCAAGCCAAAACGGCAAAGGCAGCCTTCGTCGATTATGATGAAGACTATGATGCCGAATACGAGGACTTTGATGAACAGGCTGGCGAGAATTACGACGAAGCATACGATGATGCCTATGACGAAGAGTATGACGAGGCCTACGATGACAACTACGAGGGCTACGAGGAATACCCGGACGAATACGAAGAGGGTTATGAAGAAGAGGCTGACGATGCAAAAATTCCTCAGGATCCTCCTGAGTTGACCATTGATAAAAAGCCAGGCGCCCCTACCCCTGGAGGGAAAAAATGAATCGCGTTCGTAAAATACCCCAACGGATGTGTGTTGGCTGCGGGGAGATGAGAGACAAGAAAGCGTTGATTCGCGTCGTCCGAACCCCTGAAGGTGCGATTCTTCTCGATCCGACTGGAAAAAAGTCGGGCCGGGGCGCCTATGTTTGTTCAAATACAGAATGCTTGACAAAGGCGATTAAGGCGAAGCGGATGGAAAAAGCGCTGCGCCAGCCCATATCGCCGGAGGTCGTGGAAACCCTGAAAGCGCAAATGGGAGAGGTTTGATGGTTACGGACAAGGTCCATGGATTGCTCGGTCTCGCTCGCCGGGCCGGAAAAATCGCCGCTGGAGACAGCGCGGTGGAAGCCAACCTGAAAAAGCAAAAGGTCTTCCTCCTGCTCTTCACGGAAGACGCCTCCGCTGGTGTCGTCCAGAAGTACAGTCACTGGTGTGGGGACCTGGGGATTCCGACGGCCACCTATGGTCAGAAAGAGACGATAGGCCAGGCAATCGGTCTTTCGCCTCGGACGTTGGTTGCCGTTCTCGATGAGGGTTTTGCCGGGGCAATTCATAAGGCGTTACACGAAACCACAGCCGAATCCAGCCAAATATCGCGGAGGTGACAGAATGGTCAAAAAACGAGTTTTTGAATTGGCCCGGGATTTGGGTGTTGAGAGCAAGACTCTTTTGTCCAAATTCAATGAGTTGGGTATTGATGTGAAGAATAATTTGAGCACCATTGAAGACGGTGATGTCGAGAAGATAATGCCGCTGTTCAAAGGCAAGGGCTCGGCTTCTGCCCGTTCTGGTGAAGAGCAACATAAGACGGCTCCGAAAGAGGAGGCGCTGAGAACACCGGCAGAAAACCGCCGTCCCGAAGGCCATTCCACCCGACCTGAAGGACAGAGGGGTGGAGACGTCAGACCAACCCGCCCGGAAGGACAGCGACCGGAAGGTCAACGTCCGGAAGGACAGCGCGGTGAAGCCGGTCCTCGTCCGCCCCGTCCCGAGGGACAGCGCGGCGAAGGCGGCCCCCGTCCGCCCCGTCCGGAAGGTCAACGCGGCGAAGGCGGCCCCCGTCCGCCCCGTCCGGAAGGTCAACGCGGCGAAGGCGGCCCCCGTCCGCCTCGTCCGGAAGGTCAACGCGGCGAAGGCGGTCCCCGTCCGCCCCGTCCCGAGGGCCAACGCGGTGAAGGCGGTCCTCGTCCGCCCCGCCCGGAGGGCCAGCGCGTTGAAGGCGGTCCTCGTCCGCCCCGCCCGGAAGGCCAGCGCGTTGAAGGCGGCCCTCGTCCGCCCCGTCCGGAAGGCCAGCGTTTTGACGGCCCCCGTCCGCCCCGTCCGGAAGGCCAGCGTTTCGACGGCCCCCGCCCGCCCCGTCCCGAAGGCCAACGCAGTGAAGGCGGCCCCCGTCCGGAGGGCCAGCGTTTTGATGGTCCCCGCCCGCCTCGTCCGGAAGGCCAGCGTTTCGACGGTCCCCGCCCGCCCCGTCCGGAAGGCCAGCGTTTCGACGGTCCCCGTCCGCCCCGTCCCGAAGGGCAGCGTTTTGACGGCCCGCGTCCGCCCCGTCCCGAAGGCAGCTTCGGCGGTCCCCGCCCTGGCGGCCCCGGCATGGGTCAAGGCGGTCCCCGTCCGCAAGGCGGTTTTGGCGGCCCCCGTCCCGGTGGCCCCGGCATGGGTCAAGGCGGTCCCCGTCCGCAAGGTGGCTTTGGCGGACCTCGTCCTGGCGGCCCTGGCATGGGTCCCGGCGGTCCGCGCCCAGGTGGCGGTTTTGGGGGTCCCCGTCCCGGCGGCGGTCGCCCCGGTGGACCTGGCGGCCCTGGCGGCCCCGGACGTCCGCCCATGGGTCAGGGCCGTCCCGGCGGCGGCGGCGGCCGGCCGATCCCCAAGTCGGCTATCCCCAAGCCTCCCGAAACGACGGAAGCGCCGAAAAAAGATGGCCGTCAGCGCCACGCCAACCACAAGGTGCAGCCCAAAGAACATGATCACCGCTATGAAGACCGTCCCGGCGCGAAACTGATCCATCCACGCAACCAGCCCAAAGGTAAAAAGGGCATGCGCCAGATGGAGGCGGAAGCGCCGAAGCATATCCTCATCGACGAATCGGTAACCGTGCTCGAACTCTCCCAAGCCATGGGCAAGACGGTGACCGACATCATCAAAAAGCTCATGCAACTGGGCGTATTGGCTACGATCAACCAGGAGATAGACTCCGATACGGCCTCCATCCTCGCCGCCGATTGGGGCATCACCGTCGAGGTCAGAAAATCGGTTACCGCCGAGGAAATCCTCGCCGAGGAACCGGAAGAGACTGATGAGAATCTGATTCATCGCCCGCCAGTCGTCACGGTCATGGGCCACGTCGACCACGGCAAAACGTCGCTGCTCGACGCTATCCGTGAGACCAATGTCATCGCCTCGGAAGCCGGCGGCATCACCCAGCACATCGGCGCTTATCAGGTTGAGATCGACGGCAAGAAAATCACCTTCCTTGATACGCCCGGCCACGAAGCCTTTACGGCCATGCGCGCCCGCGGCGCCCAGGTGACCGATATCGCCATCCTGGTCGTTGCCGCTGATGACGGCGTCATGCCCCAGACGGTGGAAGCGATCAACCATGCCAAAGCAGCCGGTGTGCCCATCGTCGTCGCCATCAACAAGATCGACAAGCCTGACGCCACCCCCGACCGGGTGAAGCAGGAACTGACCGAATACGGACTCGTCGTCGAGGAGTGGGGCGGTGACACGATCACTGTTCCCGTCTCCGCTAAAGCCCGCCAGAACATCGATCAACTGCTCGAGATGATCCTGCTGGTGGCCGAAGTCCAGGACCTGAAGGCCAACCCCGAACGGGCGGCCCGGGGCACCGTGATCGAAGCCCAACTGGACAAGGGACGGGGGCCTGTGGCCACTGTGCTCGTCCAGAAAGGCACCCTCAACATCGGCGATGTCATCGTCGCCGGCACGGCCGCAGGGAAGGTCAGGGCCATGATCGACGACAAAGGTCGCCGGGTGAAAAGAGCAGAACCGTCCATGCCTGTCGAGGTGCTCGGTCTTTCCGACGTTCCCCAGGCAGGGGACACCTTTAGCGTGGTGACCGAGGATAAACTGGCCAAACAGGTCATTTCCGAACGGGTCAACAAGCGCAAAGAAGAGGAACAGAAGCGGACCTCCAAGGTCTCCCTCGATGATCTGTTCAAACAGATTAAAGAAGGCCAGGTCAAGGACCTGAACGTCATCGTCAAAGCTGACGTGCAGGGCTCTGTCGAGGCTTTGAAGGGCGCTCTCGAACGGCTGTCTACCGATGAGGTTCGCGTCAACTGCGTCCATGGCGGCGTTGGCGCCATCACCGAGACCGATGTCATGCTGGCGGCAGCCTCCAACGCCATCATCCTCGGCTTCAACGTCCGTCCTGACGCCAACAGTCGGAAGGCGGCGGAAGCGCAACAGGTCGATATCCGTCTCTACCGCGTCATTTACGACGCCACCGAGGACATCAAGGCCGCCATGTCGGGCATGCTGGAACCGGAAGAGAAGGAAGTCGTTCAGGGCCGCGCCGAGGTCCGGGCCACCTTCAAAGTGCCCAAGGCGGGCACCATCGCCGGTTCCTATGTCCTCGACGGCAAGGTCACCCGCAACGCCGAGGTCCGTGTCATCCGCGACGGCATCGTCATCCATGAAGGCAAGTTGGATTCTCTGAAGCGCTTCAAAGACGATGTCAAGGAAGTCGCCGAAGGTTACGAGTGCGGTATCGGCATCGAAAACTTCAACGACATCCGGGAGCAAGACACACTCGAATTCTTCATCATCGAAAAAGTACAGCGCAAGATCGATTAACCTATACTCGTCTACATCATGATCTAAATATTGATCGTCGCACAGGGAGGGGGAGACCCCTCCCCAAGGTTATCGAGTGGAGGAGTTGACGACCATGGCCGGTCATCGGATGGCCCGCATGGCTGAAGAGATCAAACGTGAACTGGCGAGACTGCTTCGCGATGAGATGAAAGACCCTCGCCTGGGGTTTGTCAGCATTACCGCTGTCGAGGTGTCAGGCGACGGACGGCATGCCAAGGTCTTTTTCAGTGTCATGGGAGACGAAAGCGCCCGTGACAACTCTCAGGCAGCGCTGAAGCAGGCCACCGGTTTCCTGCGCACGGAACTTTCGAAGTCGTTGCGGGTCCGCTATGTGCCGGAACTGGTGTTCCTCTCTGATCCGTCCATCGAGCGGGGAACCCGGATCGCCCGGCTGTTGACCGAGATGGAGAACCATGATGATGCAGAAGCCCCCCGCTGAGGGGGAACTGGGGCAGGTGATCGCTCACCTGTCGGCAGCGTCCCGCATCCTCCTCATCGTCCACAAGGTTCCTGACGGCGATTGCCTGGGTTCGGTCAGCGCCATGCTGTCGGTCCTTCTGGCGGAAGGCAAAGAAACGGCGGCCTTCTGCGAAGACCCCGCACCTGTCGGATATCGCTTTCTGCCCAACCTCTCACGGCTGTATCACGCCGAAACCATGCCTCCCTTTCAGCCGGATTTGATCGTCGTTCTCGACAGCGCCGATCGAGGGCGGATCGGCGAGGCTGTCCGGCTGCTCGACGGAAACGCCCCTGTTGTGAATATCGATCATCATATCGGCAACAGCCGCTTCGGCGATATCAACTGGCTTGACCCCGCCGCGCCGGCTTGCGGAGAGATGATCTACACCTTGTGCCGGGAGGCCGGGTGGATGATTACGCCGGACGTGGCGACAGCCCTTTACACGGCAGTGATGACCGACACGGGCTCCTTCCAGTACGCCAACACCACGGCCGATACGCTGCGGCTGGCGGCAGAACTGCGGGATCTGGGCGCGCGGGCGAACGAGATCCGCGAAGAGGTCTATGAACGCAAACCCCTCGCCTATCTCAGCCTGTTGTCAGCGGCGCTTCCTACCTTGCAGGTGAGCGGAGAGGGCCGTGTCGCCTGGCTCCGCGTCACCGGGGAAACGATAGCAGCCTCCGGCGCCGGGGCGAACGATTGCGACGGCTTGATCAATTATCCCCGCGCCATTGACGGCGTCCAGGTGGCGCTCCTCTTCCGGGAGGTCAGCGCCGGTGAGATCAAGGTCGGTTTTCGTTCCAAGGGAGATATCGATGTCTACGCCATCGCCCGTCGTTTCGGCGGGGGAGGGCACAGGCGCGCTTCGGGGTGCACCTTTTTGGGACGATTGGAAGAAGCGGAAGCGCAGATTGTGCAGGCGGTGATGGAACAGCTTGGAACCGCTTGAACTAGAGGGATTTCTCAACCTTTTAAAACCGCCGGGTATGACCTCTCACGATGTGGTTGCCAAGGCTCGGCGCTTGCTCAAAGAGAAACGGATCGGCCATCTGGGGACGCTCGATCCTGATGCCGCCGGCGTGCTGCCCATTGCTATCGGACAAGCGACGCGCCTGGTTGAACTGGTGGCTGGCGTCGACAAGGCCTACCGGGCGCAACTCCGCCTGGGCGCCGTCACGGACAGCCAGGACGCATCAGGACGGATCGTAAAAACCGGCGCCATACCCGCCTTGTCCCGCGATGACTGGGAGGAGATGCTGCATCCCTTCCGCGGCGAAATCCTCCAGACGCCGCCGATGGTCTCGGCGGTATCCGTCGGCGGCAAACGGTTGTACGAGTATGCTCGCCAAGGGATTGAGGTGGAACGGTCTGCCCGTCCGGTGACCATCTCCCGGCTCGAGATCGTTTACTATGATCCGGCGACTCCCGAGGAGATCATCATCGATGTGGAATGTTCGGCAGGGACCTATATCCGGACGCTCTGCCATGACATCGGCCAGCGCCTGGGCTGTGGCGGCCATATGGGGTGGCTGATCCGGACGCGCAGCGGTCGCTTTTCCCTCCGGGACAGCCTCACTATGGAATCCTTGGCGGAAGGACCTCCGAGGGAGCAAATCGTCACCCCTTTTGAGGCCCTCGCCCACCTGCCGGCGCTGGAGATCGGGGAAAACCGGCTGGCAGCCCTCTCCCAGGGTTTGGCGCAGTACCTGCGCGGCGACGGCTGGTCAGAAGGCCAGTGGATCCGCATGCACCGGCGGCAGAAGCTGCTGGCGGTGGGGCAGGCGATCCGCAAGGACGAGCAGTGGTTCTGCCAGCCACGCAAAGTGTTCACCCGTCTGGAAACCAGATCGAAGTAGGTATAGGGCATGAAAACCATCGTGTACAACGGTCCCCTCGACAGCCGCTACGGGGCTGTTCATGTAGCACTGGGCAATTTTGACGGCGTCCATCTGGGCCACCAGAAACTGATCACCGAGATGGTGAAAAAGGCGCGGGCCAGCCAGGGAACGGCTGTGGTAGCGACCTTTCACCCCCATCCCCTGCGGTTGATCCGGCCCGAAGCAGCGCCCAAATTGATCACGCCGATGGAAGTGAAGGCCGGCCTATTAGGACGCCTCGGCGTCGACATTGTCCTCACCTTGCCCTTCAATCCGGACCTGGCCAAGCTGTCACCGGAGGAATTTGTGCAGCAGGTGCTTCATCAAGACCTGCGGGCCGAGTCCGTTCTGGTCGGTTTCAACTACAGTTTCGGTCGTGGCGGCAAAGGCACGCCCGAACTGCTCTGGGAACTGGGTCACCGCCTCGGGGTCCGTGTGCGGGTGATCGACGCCGTGACCATCGCCGGTGAGCCGGTCAGTTCCACGGCTGTACGGGCTGCTTTGGAGAAGGGCGACATGGAGCGGGCCGCCGATCTGCTGGGTTATACGCCGATCCTGCGTGGTCCAGTCGTTCCCGGTGATCAGCGGGGGAGGAACATCGGTTTCCGGACGGCGAACATAGAACTGCCGCCGGAGCAGTACCTGCCTGCCCGGGGGGTCTATGCCGCCTGGGCGCGTTCGGCAAGCCTTCCCGAGGGGGTTTTGGCGGTCGTCAACATCGGTGTCAAGCCGACCTTTGGCATGGGGTTGGCCGAGACGGTGGAGGCTCACCTGATCGATTTTGAAGGCGACCTGTACGGACAGACATTGACGCTGCACCTGTTGCAGAGGATGCGTCCAGAGATGCGCTTTCAAAACCCCGAACAACTGGTGGAACAGATTCACACAGACCTCCAGGATACGCGGCATTTTTTCCACGCCCAGCGGGAACATATCTTTCCGAACCGGATCATAGAAATATAAACACCGAAATATACAACCGGGTCAACGCGCGCTTGACAAGCGGCCTTTTTTCGACGGCTCTCTGATTATCTCGCCTTTACTTCATAAATTGGCTGTGCTACAATGTCACTTGTGACTCCGGGGAAGGAGGCGCCCATGGGACTGCCGTTGATTGACGAGCATCACCAGCAACTCCGCTCCATCGCCGGCGAGGTGGCCCACATCTGCGCCAGCGAGGAATTCCTGGCTTTGAAGTCCGAACTGGAGCTGCTCTACCGGATGGCGGGAGCAGAGGAACCGGCGCGGTTGGCCTTTCAGGACGCCCTGTACACTTTGTTGAATGACAAAAGCGACGGCGCCTGATCGGTGGTAGAGAGTCATGCAGCGCGTGATCGTAACTGACCATGCCCGCAGACGGCTGTACAACCTGCGCCAGGATCGCATCTCCGTCGTTGACATCGAAACCGCAGCCCATGAAATCCCCGGGCATATCCCGACAGCGACCCGCTTTCGCGGATTTGTGGCCCGTTCCGGCAGGGTCTTTGATCTCGTCATCAAAGACATCGCCACCGGGCGGCTGGTGATCACCATCATCGGCAAATGAAATCTGTTCCATCGGCTCAGATTGCCGACCCTCCGACGGCTTTCTTGGCTTTTGGAGAATATGAGTAAGGAGGTGACATGGATGGCATTGGACAACGTGCGCAAGCAGGAGATCATCGGCAAGTTCAAGCAGCATGAAAAGGACACCGGATCTCCGGAAGTGCAGGTCGCCATCCTCACGGATCGGATCAACTACCTGACGGGGCACCTGAAAACCCACAAGAAGGATCATCACTCCCGCCGGGGTCTGTTGAAGATGGTTGGTCAGCGCCGGAATCTGTTGGCTTATCTGAAGCGGACCGATATCGAGCGTTATCGCAAGCTTGTGACCGAGCTTGGGCTTCGTCACTAAAAAAATGGAAAGAACGGGGAAACCCGTTCTTTCTTGCGTATGGGCGAGTTTTTTTCATTATGGAAGGAAATACTAACATATACGTCGAATATCTTAATGTTTATGAGAGGAGGGTATATTTCCTTGCAAGTATTCTCCATGGAAATTGCCGGACGCACCCTGACGGTTGAGACGGGGCGGGTAGCCAAACAGGCCGGCGGCTCTGTGCTTGCCCGTTACGGCGATACGGTCGTGCTGGCGACGGCGACAGGCTCCAAAGAGCCCCGGCCAGGCATTGACTTTTTCCCCTTGACTGTCGACTATGAGGAGCGTCTCTACGCGGTAGGAAAGATACCGGGCGGTTTCATCAAGCGGGAAGGTCGCCCCACCGAAAAGGCCATCCTGTCGGCGCGGTTGATCGACCGGCCAATCCGTCCCCTGTTCCCCAAAGGTTTCCGCAACGATGTCCAGGTTGTGGCGACTGTCATGTCGGTGGACCAGGACTGCCCCCCCGATATCGTCGGCATGATCGGCGCTTCCTGCGCCCTCAGCCTGTCCGATGTCCCCTTTGAAGGTCCCATCGGCGGCGTTCTTGTCGGACGGGTCGACGGCAAGCTGCTGATCAACCCGACGATGGAACAGGCCGAAAAGAGCGATATGCATCTGGTCGTGGCTGGCACGAAGGACGCCGTGATGATGGTGGAAGCCGGCGCCAACGAGGTGCCCGAAGAAGACATGATCGAGGCGATCATGTTCGGCCACCAGGAGATCCAGCGCATCGTCGCCTTCCAGGAAGAGATGATGGCTGCCGCCGGCAAGCCGAAGCGGGAAGTGCCTCTGAAACAGATCAACCCTGAAGTGGATCAGGCTGTGCGCGAATATGTGGGCGACAAGCTGCTCAACGCCATCCAAAACCCGGACAAGCTGTCCCGGGAAGCCGATATCCAGGCAGTCATGAAGGAGACGGCGGAGGTGCTGCTTCCTCAGTTCCCTGAAGAGGAGAAAGGCATCCGCGCCGTTCTCGATACCATGGAAAAAGAGATTGTCCGCAAGCTGATCACTGTGGACAAGCAACGGCCTGACGGGCGGAAGGTGGATGAAATCCGGCCTATCTCCGTCGAGGTTGGCATCTTGCCCCGCACCCATGGCAGCGGCCTTTTCACCCGCGGCCAGACCCAGGTGCTCAACGTCTGCACCCTCGGCACCATCGCCGACCTGCAGATCCTCGACGGTCTCGGCGTGGAAGAATCAAAGCGCTACATGCATCACTACAATTTCCCGCCCTACAGCGTCGGCGAGACGCGTCCCATGCGGGGACCGGGCCGCCGCGAGATTGGCCACGGCGCTCTGGCTGAGCGGGCGCTCCTGCCGGTGATCCCCTCGGAAGACGAATTCCCCTACACCATCCGTCTCGTCTCCGAGGCGGTGGAATCGAACGGTTCCACATCGATGGCCAGCGTCTGCGGCTCCACCCTGTCGCTGATGAACGCCGGCGTACCGATTAAAAAGCCAGTCGCGGGCATCGCCATGGGCCTGATCAAAGAAGGGGAACACTTCTCCATCCTCTCCGACATCCAGGGCATGGAAGATCACCTGGGCGACATGGACTTCAAGGTGGCCGGCACCGCCGACGGTGTGACGGCGCTCCAGATGGACATCAAGATCCAGGGCGTCAGCCGGGAGATCCTCACCCAGGCGCTGCAGCAGGCGAAAGAAGGCCGCCTCTTCATCTTGGACAAGATGCTGGCCGTCATCGACAAGCCGGCGACGGAGATGTCCCCCTATGCGCCGCGGATCATCACCATGTCCATCGACCCCGACAAGATCCGGGAAGTCATCGGCCCCGGCGGCAAGGTGATCAACAAGATCATCGCCGAGACGGGCGTCAAGATCGACATCGAAGACGACGGTCGCATCTTCATCGCCGCCACCGACACAGAGGCTGCCAACAAAGCCGTCCGCATCATCGAGAGCATCACCGCCGACGTGGAAGTGGGCAAGGTCTACACGGGCAAGGTGACGCGGATCATGAACTTCGGCGCCTTTGTTGAGGTCCTGCCCGGCAAGGAAGGCCTCATCCACATCAGCCAACTGGCCGAGGAACGGGTGGCCAAGGTGGAGGATGTGGTCAAGATCGGTGACGAGGTGACCGTCAAGGTCGTCGAGATCGACAAACAGGGACGGGTCAACCTCTCCCGTAAAGAGTTGCTCAAGGCCAACAAACCGGCTGTGACCGGCGGCGCCCGGCCTGACGAGATGCGCAAACGGTTCTGATCAAGAACCGTTTGCGTCCCGCAAAGGGTCATTACCCGGTCAAATCGCTCAACCCACTGAGCGATGCAACGATATCGAGAACTGATGTGAACAGGCAAACTCAGCAACGAGTTTGCTTTTCTCGTTTTCGCCTTCTCGCCGGCCTGGCCCAGGCATAGATTTCTAGGGATCAGAGCCGTGCGAAAGGGGGAGAACCATGCGCACCCTCTTCATCCCCTGGACATTTTTGCGGGTGCTCCTGACCCTGACCGTTGTCTGCCTGCTGCTGGCCGGCATGACCCAATATGTGATCACGCTGAACCGCGACGTTTCCGAGACGACCGGTCGAGGCGACGTCGAGGGCGTCGTGCGGCGAGGACCGCCGGTGAACAAGGTGGCCTTGACGATCAATGTGGACTGGGGCCAGGAACACATCCCGGCGCTGCTCGACACCCTTTCCCGCCATCAGGCCAAGGCCACCTTTTTCTTTACGGGCCGATTCGCCGACAAGTTCCCCGAATATGTAAAGAAGGTCCATGAGGCCGGCCATGAGGTGGGCAATCACGGCTACTCTCACCCCCATCCCACACAGATCGGTGATGCCGCCAACCGCCAGGAGATCCGGCGGACCCATGCCGCCCTGGAGAAATTGACCGGCCACGCGCCCAGGTGGTTCGCGCCTCCCTATGGAGAACATGACCAGCGGCTGGTGACGGTTGCCAGGGAGGAGGGCTATGGGCTCATCCTGTGGACCGTCGATTCGGCCGACTGGCTCAAGCCGTCGCCCCAGGACTGGATGAAGCGCGTCACGGCGGGAATCGGGCCGGGCGCCCTAGTGCTGATGCATCCAACCCCGTCGACGGCCCAGGCGCTGCCGTCGCTGCTCAAGTACATGGAGGAAAAAGGCTGGACGGCAGTCACCATGACCGAATTGATGGCGCCAGCCCAATAACCATAAAAACCGTGATCCGGTGCAATAATAAACCCGGCAGTTGCTTGCCGGGGAGGAAGATAACTTGGTCTTTACAAGGGGAACCTGCCGGATCACGGGAAAGACGCTGGTGCTGTTCTTGTGCTTGTCTCCGTTCCTCGTCTTAGGCGGACCGGCCGTGTGCGGCGCCAGTCCCCAGGTCACGGCGGACGCGGCGGTGCTCATGGACGCTGAAACGGGAAGGGTTCTCTTTGAGCGGCAGGCGCACCAGCCACGGCCCCCGGCTTCGACAACCAAGATCGTGACGGCCTTGCTGGGATTTGAGTTCGGCGATCTGGAAGACGAGGTCATCATCAGCCAAAAGGCCGGGAGCACCGGGGAGGCCAGCATTAACCTCTTTCCCGGCGAGCGGGTCGCCCTGGGCGATCTGCTGACCGGCGCGCTGGTTCGGTCTGGGAATGACGCCTGTGTGGCCATCGCCGAACACGTCGCCGGCAGCGAGGAGTTTTTCACCCTGTGGATGACAGCCAAATCGCGCATCATGGGCGGACGATCGAGCCAGTTTTTCAACACCAACGGACTGCCCCACAAGCACCACTGGTCAAGCGCCTATGATCTGGCCGTGGTGGCCCGTGAAGCGATGCTGCTTCCTGAGTTTGCCGCCACCGTCAAAAGCCGCCGTGCGACGTTGAAAAACCGGCAAGGGTGGCCGAAGGAGATTAAGAACACGAACGCCTTGCTCTGGTCGTACCCTTTTGCCGACGGCGTAAAAACGGGCACGACACGGGCGGCCGGCGCCTGCTTGGTCGCCTCAGCCACAAAAAACAACCGCCAGTTGATCGCCGTCGTGTTGCATTCGGACGATCGTTTCGGCGACAGCCTGCGCCTCTTTGAATACGGCTTTAACCAGTTGAGGTAAACCGGGAAAGCTCCCGGTCTTTTTCATCACCCTTTGGAAGCGTCTGCCGAACCGTTGACAGCGAGTCGCCGGGCTGATACACTTCGGGGTACTTGAGCGAAAGCTCCCGTCCCCTTCCAGGGGCGGGATGGCGCCGTAAATGGGCTTCTTGGATGCCTTCAGGAGGAAAGAGATGGTTCACAAGACAGTGTTGCCGAACGGAGTCCGGATTGTGATGGAGCCGATCTCCCATGTGCGTTCCGTGGCATTGGGCATCTGGGTGGCTACCGGATCGAGGGACGAAGAGCCCGCCTTGACGGGTGTATCTCACTTTATCGAACACATGCTGTTTAAAGGCACGGACAAGCGGACGGCCAAGGACCTGGCGGAAGTGCTTGAAGCGGTCGGCGGTCAACTGAACGCCTTTACATCGAAGGAATACACCTGCTACCACGCCAAAGTCCTGGACGATCATTTCGATCTGGCCCTTGACGTCCTGGCCGATATGTTTTTTCACTCCCGCTTTGAAGGGGAAGACATCGAACGAGAACGCCGGGTGATCCTTGAAGAGATCAAGATGTATGAGGACTCCCCCGACGAGTTGGTCCATGATCTGCTGTCCGATGCCATGTGGCCGGTCAGCGCTCTGGGGCGCTCGATCCTGGGAACGGTCGAATCAATCCAGGCGATGCAGCGAGAGCGCCTGCTCAGCCACTTCCAGTCGGAGTACTCAGCTGACCGGACTGTCATCGCCATCGCCGGCTCCATCGACCCGGAAAAGACGCTGGAGAAGGTAAAGGCCTATTTTGCCGCTATGGAAACGTCCAAGCAAACCTATCGGCGCTCCCGGCCAGATATGCTGCATAAGAGCGTTTTTCAGCACAAGGATGTGGAACAGGTCCAGATCTGCCTGGGCACCCAGGGCCTGTCCCAGGAGCACCGCGACATCTACGCCATGCACGTCCTGAACAACGTCATCGGCGGCGGCGCCTCGTCCCGGCTGTTCCAGGAGATCCGGGAGAACCGCGGCCTGGCTTACTCCGTTTATTCCTTCCATTCGGCCTTTTCCGACTCGGGTATGTTCGGCCTCTATGCCGGAACAAGCCCAGACTTCGCCGAAGAGGTCATGGAAATCTCCCTGCGCGAAATGGCTCGCATCCGTGAAGAGGGGATCCGTCCCGAAGAATTGAGAAGGACCCAGGAGCAGATCAAAGGGAGCCTCTACCTCGGCCTGGAGAGCGTCAACTCGCGGATGACGCGCCTCGGCAAGTCGGAGGTCTGCTACAACCGCTTCGTCCCCCCGGAAGAGGTGATCGAGCGGGTCTATGCGGTCACCCTTGACGATGTGACAAAGGTTGCCCGCGATCTCTGGACACCGGAGCAATGCGCCCTCGCTGTCGTCGGCGCCAAGCCGCTGGCGGTAGAACTGTCCGAGCTGCTGCAAAAAACGGGCTGGTAAAAACGCTTCTCCGCTGATTCCTTCTCCGCTCCTCGTATCTCGTTCCCTTCTTGCTTCTATTTTCTGGAATCGGCGCGTATAGTGGGGTAAGGGGGACAAGGAGGGGGGGCGCCGATGCGTCTCAGCGAGTTGGTGGGCAAGGAGATCGTCAATCTGACAACAGGCGAGCGTCTCGGCGCCGTCGGAGATTCGGATCTGATCATCGACGAGTCGAGCGGCGAGATCGACGCCATCATTCTGCCGCCACGAGGCAACTTTGGCGGCTTTTGGTCTGACCGTGAACCGCTGATCATTCCGTGGGACGCGATCGTCAAGGTGGGCGCTGAGGTGGTCATCATGGAACTGGACGATACCTACCGGCGAACGTCCCGACGTTTTTCCTTTTAACTGTTCTTTCACTGTTGACGTTCGGGGATGTCCCGTGATACCATCAACCTAATCAACTGAATATACCTCCCAGTGGAGAGGTAGAGGCGCGGTCTGTCAAGAGTACCTGGAGGAGTCCGACGGTGGACGATGATACCGGAGGGAAAGGGGCAACCGCCGAAGTTTGGAGCAACCGTATTGCTCACAGACTGGGGCCGGGCATAAGATGTTCGGAACTGCCATCTGGTGATTCGACCGGATGGAGCGCTATCCAATCGTACGGGGACGGTGGAATCCAGCTTCCGAATGTTATTTTTTGGGGGCACCGCCTGAACTCCATGCGGTGTTCCCTTTTTGTATTTCTTTTTATGGGGGATGGGCCATGTCAGAGAGGATTAGAGTCCTGGTCAGCGGCGCCAGGGGGAAAGTGGGCCGAGAGGTAATCAAAGCGGTCCTGGGAGACAACACATTGGAACTGGTCGCCGCCGTCGATCACAACGGTGTCGGAGAGGACGCCGCCGTCTTGGCCGGTCTGCCGGCCTGCGGGGTCTTGCTGCAGGGCGATCTGGCTGCGGCGATTACGGAGACACAGCCACAGGTGATGGTGGACTTCACCAGCCCGGCATCGGTCATGGAAAACGTCCGCATCGCCCTGATGGCTGGCGTGGCGCCCGTCGTCGGGACGACAGGCCTATCGGCAAAAGACATGGAAGAGATCGCCGAGTGGGCCGCCGCCAAAGAGATCGGATGCCTGATCGCGCCCAATTTCGCTATCGGCGCGTTGCTGATGATGCGCTTCGCCCGTGACGCGGCCCGCTTCTTCCCCAATGTGGAGATCATCGAATACCACCACGATCAGAAGTTGGATGCGCCGTCCGGAACGGCCATTAAGACAGCAGAGTTGATCCGGGAAGAACGGCGGGCGATCCGGCAAGGGCATCCGGAGGAGGAAGAAAAAATCGCCGGTTCCCGTGGCGGCGAATTCGATGGGATGCGGATCCACAGCGTCCGCCTGCCGGGTCTGGTGGCCCACCAGGAGGTCATCTTCGGCGCTCTGGGTCAGACCTTGTCGATCCGCCACGATTCGATCAGCCGTGAATCCTTCATGCCCGGCGTTTTGGAGGCCATCCACCGGATCGGCGCCTACAAAGGCCTGATCTACGGGCTCGACAAGATCATCTTTTAAGCATTACAACGCTCTTTGACAATCACATTCTGCACACCTCTCAGCGGGTTGCCTCATATATTAAAAAGAGTTTCACTGTTTATGGTGGAGGAGGTTTTGAACACCCATGACGACCCTTCAAGGAATCCCTTTGGCGGTGATAGGAGGGGACGCGCGGGATCAGATCCTCGTACGCCGCTTGGCTGAGCGGGGCGCGACGGTCGATGTGATCGGTTTGCCTATGGAGGAAACGGAACGGGTGCGGATCGTGGAAGACATCCCGAAGGCCCTGGCGGGAAAAGCGGCGCTCCTTCTGCCCATGCCGGGCGTTGACCTTGAAGGACGCGTCTACGCGCCGCTCCATCATCAACCCCTTCGCCTGGAGGCGGCTCACATGGCCTTGCTGGCGCCCGGCGTCCCCCTCTTCGTCGGGGTGGCCCGGCCCATCCTGCGCCAGATGGCCCAGTCCTGCGGCCTCTCCCTGATTGAAGTGGCTGAACTGGACGAGGTGGCGATCCTGAACTCGGTGCCCTCCGCAGAGGGCGCCCTGCAGATCGCCATGGAGAAACTGCCGATCACGATCCACGGCAGCTGCAGCATGGTGCTCGGCTTCGGCCGGTTGGGCCTCACCCTGACCCGTCTCTTACAGGCTATGGGATCACGGGTGACCGTCGTTACCCGCGATGGAGGACACCGGGCCAGAGCATGGGAGATGGGCGCCGCCGCCGAGCCTTTATCGGCGCTGGCCAACCTCCTGGCGAAGACAGATATCGTCTTCAACACCGTCCCGGCCTCTGTGCTGGGCGAAAGGGAACTGGCAGCCACGAACCGTGAAGCCCTGATCGTCGACCTGGCCAGCGCGCCGGGAGGGACTGATTTCGAAGCGGCCCGCCGCTTGGGAATCGAAGCGCTGCTCGCCCCCGGCTTGCCGGGGAAGGTGGCGCCGAAGACGGCCGGAGAGATCCTGGCCCGCGTCTATCCCGACCTGATCGCGCGGCATGTCCCTCGCAGAGACGGGTAACACCCCCGGGAGGTGTGCAGGATGCCTTTGCAAGGAGTTCGCATCGGTTTTGCCATCACCGGATCCCATTGCACCATCGCCGATGTGCTTCCCGTTGTAACCCGGCTGGTGGCTGAAGGGGCCGTTGTGACGCCGATTTTTTCCGAAACAGTGACACAGACGGACACCCGCTTTGGGCCATCATCCAAATGGAAGGAAGAGATGGAGCGCATCACAGGACAGAAGGTGCGCGGCACCATCGTCGAAGCGGAGCCGATCGGACCGCAAAAGTTGCTGGACATCATCGTCATCGCGCCATGCACCGGCAACACCCTGGCCAAACTGGCCAATGGGATTACCGATACGGTCGTGCTCATGGCGGCCAAGGCGCAGTTGCGCAACCTATGTCCCGTGCTGTTGGCCATATCGACCAATGACGGCCTCAGCAACAACCTAAAAAACATCGGCATGCTGATGAATATGAAAAACGTGTACATGGTGCCTTTCGGCCAGGATAACCCCATGACGAAAGCCAACTCGCTCGTCGCCCGGATGGAACTGATTCCGGAAGCGATTGAGGCGGCGTTGCAACAGCGGCAGATTCAGCCGGTGTTGCTCGCCAACCCGTCATAAATTATCGCCGCAGGCGCCGGTCAAGGAGGAGCTAACAGATGAAAAAATACAATGTGGCCATTGTCGGAGCGACTGGCGCCGTCGGCCAGGAACTGTTGAAGGTGCTGGCCGAACGGAACTTCCCTGTCGGCGAGCTCCGGCTCCTGGCCAGCGCCCGCTCGGCCGGGAAAGTCATCTCCTACCAAGGTCAAGAGTATACCATCGGCCTCACCGACGAAAAGGCCTTTGCGGGCATTGACATCGCTCTCTTTGCCGGCGGGTCGGCTTCGACTGAATTCGCCCAGGCGGCTGTCGAAGCCGGCGCTGTCGTCATCGACAATTCCTCGGCCTTCCGCATGAATCCCGAGGTGCCCCTCGTCGTTCCCGAGGTGAACCCGGAGGATGTGGACTGGCACAAGGGGATCATCGCCAACCCCAACTGCTCCACCATCATCATGGCTGTCGCCCTGAAGCCCCTCCATGACGCCGCCGGCATCGAGCGGGTCGTCGTCTCCACCTACCAGGCCGTGTCAGGCGCCGGCAAAGAAGGCATCACCGAACTGACCGAACAGACCGGCCAGGTCCTGCGCGGCGAACCGGCGGAACCGAGTGTCTTCGCCCATCCCATCGCCTTTAACCTGATCCCCCATATCGATGTCTTCCAGGATGGGGATTACACCAAGGAAGAATGGAAGATGATCAAGGAAACCCGGAAAATCATGCACGAAGCGGATATGCGGATCACCGCCACCACCGTCCGGGTTCCCGTCTACCGGAGTCATTCCGAATCGATCAACATCGAATTTAAGCGGAAAATCACTGCCGCTGAAGCGAAGGAAGTCCTCGCCAACGCACCAGGTGTCATCGTGATCGACGATGTGCAGAACAAACAGTACCCGATGCCTCTTTACACCTCCGACAAGGATGAGGTCTTTGTGGGCCGGATCCGGGAGGACCTTTCCATCGATAAGGGCCTCAACCTCTGGGTGGTGGCCGATCAGATCCGGAAAGGCGCGGCGACCAACGCCGTTCAGATCGCTGAAACACTGATTCAACGAAATCGGATCTAACCCTTCCCCAGCGGCGGCAACCGGGAGTGAGACTCGTTGAGGATTGCCGTCCTAAAATTCGGGGGAACCTCTGTCGCCAACGAAACAAAGCGAAATCATGCGGTGCAACGAATCCGGGAAGCGCTGGAGGAAGGCCGCCGGGTGGTTGTCGTCGTATCGGCCATGGGCCGCAAGCCGGAACCGTACGCCACAGACACGCTGCTCTCGCTGGTGCAGGAGGTCGACCCTGAACTTCCGCCGCGCGAGAAGGATCTACTGATGGCCTGCGGGGAGATCATCTCGTCTGTGGTCATGACCGCCAGCCTGCGCAGGGCAGGGATAGAGGCGACCAGTCTCACCGGTTGGCAGGCCGGCATCGTTACGACAGAGCAATTCGGCGAAGCGCGCATCCAGCGGGTCGAGGTCGGGCGCATCCGCCAGGAACTGGAACAGGACCGGGTGGCTGTTATCGCCGGCTTTCAAGGGGCAAGCGAGAATGGTGAGATCGCCACCCTCGGCCGCGGGGGCAGCGATACGACGGCAGTGGCCGTCGGGGCGGCCCTGGGGGCCGAGGTGGTTGACATCTTTACGGACGTGAAGGGCGTCTATACGGTTGACCCCCGGCTGGTGAGCGACGCGCGCATCCTCACCTACGTCTCCTACCAGGAAGTCTGCCAACTGGCTCAGGAAGGGGCGAAAGTCATTCACCCCCGCGCCGTCGAGATCGCCATGAAGAACCACCAGTCTGTCCGCGTCCGCAGCACCGAACTTCCCGACAAGGGAACCCTCATCTGCGCCCCCCATCACGCAGGCGACGATTATTGTTGCGACCGCCTGATCACAGGCATCGCCCATATGGCCCCGATCACGCAGATCAAGGTGAATACGTCCCAGTGGCCCGATCCGGCCTTGACGGGGCAGACGGTCTTTCAAGCCCTGGCAGAAGCAGAAATCAGCGTCGATTTCATCAATGTCCACCCAGCAGCGGTCATCTTCACCGTCCCTGACGAGATCACGGCCAAAGCGACACGGGTGCTGGAAGAACTGGGGCTTTGCCCTGAAGTCCGCCAGGGTTGCGCCAAGGTGGCCGTCGTCGGCATCAATATGACCGGCGTCCCCGGCGTGATGGCCCAGATCGTCGTCGCTCTCAACCGGGAAAAGGTGCCGATCCTTCAGTCGGCCGATTCCTACACCACCATCTGGTGCCTCATCCCCATCAAGGATTTAACAGTGGCCTTGAACGCCCTGCACCGGCAGTTTTGCCTGACATAAAGAAGCCAGCCCTTTCGAACCGGCTCTTGCCTATCTGAAAGAAACTGCCTTTCCGAAGGCGCAGCCGACCCCAAACCGGAGAAAAGGAGAGAACGATAGAATGGAATTTGGCAGACTGATTACAGCCATGGTGACACCATTCAATGACCGCCTGGAGGTCGACTACGCCCGGGCGGCGGAGTTGGCCAATTATCTGGTGAATACGGGGTCGGACGGCATCGTGGTGGCCGGCACGACCGGCGAGTCGCCGACCTTGACGAAGGACGAGAAGATCCGCCTCTTTTCCACCGTTGTGGACGCCGTGGGCAATCGCGCCAGCGTCATCGCCGGCACCGGCTCCTACGATACGGAGGCGACCATCGAACTGAGCCGCAAGGCCAAGGAAGCCGGCGTCGACGGCCTGCTGCTCGTTGGCCCTTACTACAACAAGCCGCCCCAAGAAGGCTACTACCGGCATTTTGCCGCCGTCGCCAAGGCGGTGCCCCTGCCGATCATGCTCTACAACATCCCCGGCCGGACCGGCTCGAACATCCTCCCGGCCACAGTGGAGCGGCTGATGGCCTTTGACAACATCGTCGCCATCAAGGAAGCGGCCGGCAGCATGGATCAGGTGTCCGAAGTGGTCCGCCTGGCCCGGCGCGACTTCAAGGTCTATTCCGGCGACGATTCACTGACCCTGCCCATCCTCTCTGTCGGCGGCCACGGCATCGTCAGCGTCGCCGGCCACCTCGTGGGCAAGGAGATCCAGAAGATGATCGCCGCCTGCATCAACGGCAACATCCCGGAAGCCGCCCGGATCCACCAGGAACTGTATCCGCTCTTCAAGGGCCTCTTCATCACCTCCAACCCGATCTGCGTCAAGGCGGCCCTCAACCTGCTCGGCCGTCCTGTCGGCGGTGTACGGCTGCCGCTGGTGGAGGCCAACGACCAGGAAGTGGCGGCCATGCGGCAATTGATCGATACCTATGGACTGGACGCCTCCTGTGAAGAGACTGTGGCGTAAGCCTGTTTGAGATGTCTCGGTGATTCGGTGAGGCGCCGGCGATTGCGGATACTCATGGTGATCTACCTGATTTTTTCGGTTTTTTGCTCTCCCTTCGGGAGGGCTTATTTTTTTGCCTTTGACGTAGAATGACGAACCGGGAAGGGCGCCCTCAGGGAAAACTTGTATCCCTGGCGCAATGCTTGTATAATAATAAAGCATGGGTTGTACGGTTTGGTTTTTGAGGTTTGCGGTGGCGGCGGGGCCGGATAAAAAAGCAAGCCTCGACTCAAAAATCCGAACAAAACCCTTCCAAATGAGGGAGGGCCTTTTTGTTGTGTCAAGAGTTATATATCGGAACGAGGATTTGTGATGAGAAGAAGAGGAGGAATGCTATGGGCGCGGGGGAAAAAGTAAGCATCATCCCCTTAGGCGGTTTAGGCGAGATCGGCAAAAATATGACCATCATCAAAGTGAATCAGGAACTGCTGATCATCGACTGCGGGATCATGTTTCCCGAAGATGAGATGCTCGGCATCGACGTGGTCATCCCCGACATCACCTACCTGATCGAGAACCGCGATGCCATCCGCGGCATCATCTTGACCCACGGCCACGAGGACCATATCGGCGCGTTGCCCTATATGCTCAAAGAACTGAAAGTGCCTGTCTACGGCACTCGACTCACGCTGGCCCTGGCAGAAACCTATCTGAAAGAACAGAACATGCAGGCGGCAACCGTCTTTCATACGGTCAAACCGAGGGAAATCATCCGCATCGGCGCTTTTCGCGTCGAATTCATTCGTGTCTGCCACAGCATCCCCGATGCGGTCGCCGTGGCGATCCACACCCCCGCCGGCGTCATCCTCCATACGGGCGACTTCAAGTTTGACCAGACCCCTGTCGACGACGAGGCCACCGACTATTACCGCCTGGCCCAACTGGGCGAGTCGGGCGTGCTCGCCTTGCTCTCCGACTCCACCAATGCGGAAAAAACGGGGTTCACCCCTTCGGAAAAAGCCGCCTACGGCAAGTTGGAAGAGGTCTTTCGCTTGTCCAAGGGCCGGATCATCGTCACCACCTTCGCTTCGTCCCTCTACCGGATCCAGCAGGCCTTTCAAGTGGCGGCCCGCTACCGCCGCAAGGTCGTCGTCGTCGGCAAATCGATGCAAGAGGTGGTCCAGGTGGCCCGCGCCAACGGCTACCTGGAAATCCCGCCAGGCACTCTTTGCGATGAAGACAACTGGAGCGCCATCCCCCATGACAAATTGGTCCTGCTGACGACCGGCCACCTGGGTGAACCCATGTCCGGCTTGATGCGAGGCCCCTGGACCGATGCGCGGTTGAGCAACTACCAGCCGGGCGACACGGTGATCATCTCGGCCAGCCCTGTGGCGGGCAGTGAAAAATCGGTCCACCGGACCATCGACGGACTCTGCAAGCTCGGCGCCGATGTCTACCATGAGGCGTCGGGCGGCCACATCTCCGGCCATGCCAGCCAGGAAGAACTGAAGATGATGATCAACCTGATCCGGCCGAAGTACTTCGTCCCCATTCAGGGCGAGTACCGCATGCTGATCCGCCATGCGAGAGTGGCCCGCGATGTGGGCGTGTCCTCGGACAACATCTTTGTGCTGGAAAACGGTCAGGTCCTCGAACTGACGCCGAAAAAAGGCAGCCTGGCCACTCGGGTGGCCGCCGGCCGGGTGCTCGTCGACGGTCTCGGCGTGGGCGATGTGGGCAACATCGTGCTCCGTGATCGCCGCCAGTTGTCCCAGGACGGCATCCTGATCGTCGTCATCACCATCAGCAAGGAATCGGGACAGGTCGTCGCCGGACCGGACATGGTCTCCCGCGGCTTCGTCTATGTGCGAGAAGCGGAAGAACTGATGGAAGAGGCCAAGATCAAGGTGCGCCAGGCCTTGGAAAAGTCAGGCGAGCGCCGCGTCACCGAGTGGGCCGCCATCAAGACGAATGTCCACGACGTATTGTCCAAGTTTTTATATGAAAAAACCCGCCGTCGCCCCATGATCCTGCCGATCATCATGGAAGTGTGACCTCCCGTTGGCGAATGGTTCCCTCTTCTCTGGTGCAAAATAGGGAAATGAGGGAATTCAACGCCAAAAGGAGGACATTGTGGGCCTATGGTAGAACAGTTTGAAGAGACACCGGATGTAGAACCCAAAACGGCGAAGCCCGGCCCGGCCGAGGGGGCGCCGCTGAAACCGGAGGAGTCGCGGGGACGCCGCATCGACGCCTTGAAAGAACTGGGCGAGACGGAAGTCCCGGGCGCCAAAAGCAACATCCACTGCCTGACCATCGTCGGACAGGTGGAAGGACACATGATCCTGCCGCCCCAGAACAAGACGACCAAATACGAGCACATCCTGCCCCAACTGGTCGCCCTGGAGCAGAGCAAGGACATCGAGGGCGTGTTGCTGATCCTGAACACCGTCGGCGGCGACGTAGAGGCCGGCCTGGCCATCGCCGAGATGGTCGCCAGCCTGTCGAAGCCCTCCGTCTCCATCGTCTTGGGCGGCGGCCATTCCATCGGTGTGCCCATCGCCGTATCAGCCGATTACTCCATGATCGCCTCGACGGCCACCATGACCATCCACCCGATCCGCCTGACAGGCCTTGTCATCGGCGTCCCGGCCACCTTTGAATACCTGGAAAAGATGCAGGACCGCGTCGTCGCCTTTGTGACGCGCAACTCCCGCGTCACACCGGAGAAATTCAAGGAACTGATGTTCAAAACAGGTGAACTGACCCGGGATATCGGAACGGTCGTCGTCGGCAAGGAAGCTGTCGAATACGGCCTCATCGACGCCGTCGGCGGAATCAGCGAAGCGGTGAAAAAACTGAATGAGTTGATCGAGGAGCGCCGGAACAACAAGGGGTTGTTGCAATGATCCTCTACACGCCGGTTCCGATGGAAACCATCTTTCAGGGGACAACGCCCGATGTGCCGACCATGTCAATCGTCTCCTTCAAGGGCAGGACTGTGATGGCCTACAACCGGGGGGACGGGCGCTACGAATTGACACGCCTGTTGACCACGGAGCCAAAGGACTACCTCGATCCCGAACTGCAACCGGGAAGGGAGATCTTTCCCGATTAAGCTCCCTAAAAGCCACCCCACTGGGATGGCTTTCCTTTTGCGTCTGCCGGTGACAACACGACTTACATGCAGGGTGATCATAATGGCAAACATGTTTCATCAACTGAAAGAAGACCTCAAGTATGAGATGGCCGGGCTGGGGGTTTTGGCCGTCGCCGTCTTCGGCATTGTCAGCCTCTTCACCGTCGGCGCCAACCCCCTGGTCCTGCCTTCTGCGGGCGCCGGCGCAGTGGGCCAGTTTTTTTACAACAGCCTGAGCATTACGGCGGGGCAGGGGAAGATCATCTTCCCGCTCTTTCTCGCCTACATCGGCGTCAAGATCATGACCCAACGGGCGCAATTCGCCATCGGGCGCAAGCTTGCCGGATTCACCGCCTCCTATATGATCCTGCTCACCTTCCTGCACCTGATGCTGCCGGTCGGGGGATCGGACTGGCAGGCAGGCATGGAAGGCAAGGGCGGCGGCGTCCTCGGGGCTTCTGTCGCTATCCTCTTAAAAACGCTCTTCGGCACTATCGGTACATATGTGGTCCTCACCGCCCTGATCCTGGCCGCTGTCCTCTTCGCCTTCGAGGTGTCCCTGGTTCAGTTGGTGGGGCTGCTCTTTGCCGGTCTGGCCGGCTGGTATGGCCGCGTCCGGGGCGTTCTGGGCAAGTTCCTCTTTACCGTTGTCGAGGAAGAGGAGCCTGTGCCGAAAAAGGCGGTCGAGAAAAAGTCGCGCCGCAAAAAGACGGAAGAGCCCTCTCCGGCAAACGGGTCGGAGGATATCCCGCTCGTCATCTTTGAGCATGAAAAAAATACGCCGGAGTGGCTGAAACAGATCCAAAAACCCTTCGATAAGGCAGCGCCGGAGCCGGCTGGGCCGAGCAGGTCTGCACCGAGCGGGTCCACCATCGGGACGGCAGCCCCGGTAACGCCGGCTACGCCAGAACCGGAAAACACAAGCGCCGCATTGGATGATACGGCCCCCTTGATCATCCAGCACTACGATGACACTGAACTGCCGGAAGAGCCGTCCATCGACGATACGCTGGTGGAAGCCAAGCGCCATGGAGAGGCGAGTATGCCGGGCTTTGCGGAAACCGCCGCCGGTGATCCTGCCGACGGAGAACTGTCCGCCGGCGCGCCTTGGGCAGATTTGGAATCGAACGCAGCCGAGACTGTCGCCACCGGGTTGCTTGACGAGAACCGGGAAAGCGGAGTCACAGCGGCAGTGAACGCTGCGGCTACAACAAACGCCACGGCTGCAACGAGCGCCAGGGCCGCAACGAGCGCGACGGCTGCGACAAAGGCCGCTTCCGGCCTCCCCGGCGTCGTCGAATACGACTTGCCGCCGCTCAGCCTCTTAAGCCGTTCAATGCGTGTCAAAAGCCCCCGTCTGGACCATGACATCACAGAAAACGTGCGCATCCTCGAAGAGACGCTGAACAACTTCGGCGTCCGTGTCAAAGTCACCCAGGTCAACCGCGGGCCGGCCATCACCCGTTACGAGGTCCAGCCGGCGCCAGGCGTCAAGGTCTCCAAGATCACCAACCTGGCTGACGACATTGCCTTGTCGCTGGCCGCCGGCGCCGTCCGGATCGAGGCGCCCATTCCCGGCAAGGCCGCCGTCGGCATCGAGGTGCCGAACAAGGAAGTGACGGCCGTCACCTTCCGCGAAGTCTTGGAGACGAATGAGTTCCAACAGGCGTCGTCGAAGTTGACCATCGCCCTGGGCAAGGATATCGCCGGCGCGCCCGTCGTGTCGGAACTGAACCGCATGCCCCACCTGCTCATCGCCGGGGCTACCGGCGCCGGCAAGAGCGTCTGCATGAACACGTTGATCAGCAGCATCCTCTTCAAGGCCAAACCCAACGAAGTGAAGTTCCTCATGATCGACCCGAAGATGGTCGAACTGACTCAATACAACGGCATCCCCCATATGATCGCCCCGGTGGTGACGGACGCTAAGAAGGCGGCGACGGCCCTGAAGTGGATCGTCAACGAGATGGAAAATCGTTACGAACTCTTCGCCGCTTCGGGGGTCAAGGACATCACCCGCTACAACCAGTTCAAGGCGCTCGACAACCCCGACGGACCCCAGCCGGCGCTGCCCTATGTGGTGGTGCTCATCGACGAGTTGGCCGACCTGATGATGGTCGCCGCCGTCGACGTGGAAGACGCCATCTGCCGCCTCGCCCAGATGGCCCGAGCGGCGGGCATCCACCTGGTCATCGCCACCCAGCGGCCTTCTGTGGACGTCATCACCGGGATCATCAAGGCCAACGTGCCCTCGCGGATCGCCTTTGCTGTCTCCTCCCAGATCGACTCGCGGACGATCCTCGACCAGGCAGGCGCGGAAAAACTGCTCGGCCGGGGGGACATGCTCTTTTCACCGGTCGGTTCCAACAAGCCCCAGCGGGTGCAGGGCTGTTACGTCTCGGACAAAGAAGTGGAGACGGTCGTCGAATTCCTCAAAACCCAGGGGCTGCCCGAATACCAGGAAGGGGTCATCAAGGCCCAGGAACAGGCGGAAGCGCCGGAAGAGGATGACGACGAACTCTTCGTCGACGCCGTCCGCGTCCTCCTGGACAGCGGACAGGCCTCCATCTCCATGCTGCAACGCCGGCTGCGGGTCGGTTACGCCCGGGCGGCGCGGCTCATCGACATCATGGAGCAGCGCGGCATCGTCGGCGGCTATGAAGGCAGCAAGCCCAGGGAGATCCTGATCAGCAAGGTTCAATTTGAAGCGAAGTACGGTTCGGCGAAAAATACAGGCAGCTAAGAAGGGGAAGGGCGACGGTGTTGACAGGGAAAGAAAATAGTGGGCTACGGAGGAACCCGCGGTTCCTCTTTTGCCTATTCATCGTGGTTTCGCTCCTGCTGCTCTCCGGATGCGGGGGAACGACAACGGGAGATAGAGCCGGAAATCAGGACGATGAGGGCGACATTACCGCCGGCAGTTATGTGCCGCCCCTGTTCGGCGCCATCCTGGCCCCGGCCGATTCGCCGGCGGCTGCCGGAAACGGCCAGGTGACGGCGGCGCTGCGCTCCTTGAAGGATCGATACGGCGCCAGCGCACGGGCGATCTCGCCGGCAGATTTTCTCACCCCTGAGGAAGCGCTGCGTTACTTCGGCGTCAACGAGGCCCGGGCCGTCGTTATCGCCGATCCGGCCTTCGCCGGTCTCGTTCCCGCCGCACAGGAGAAGTTTCAGAAGACAAAATTCATCTACTTAGGACCGCCCGAAGAGCGCGCCCAGGAAACAAGACTGGCTAGCGCCTATCTGGCCGGAGCGCTGGCCGGGGCGATACTCCCCGGCGGATCCGTGGCCGCCGTTGTTCCGCCCGGTGAGACAGAGGCGGCCGCTTTTGAGCGGGCCATCCGGGCCGGTCTGGCCGAAACCGGAAAGACGCTTCCCTTATTTATGACGCCTGCAGGCGGGGGAGCGGACCCGTCAGGCGCTGTTCCGGGAGTGGGCGACGCTGCCGCCGGGGATGGGAACGCCTCTGCTGCCCAAAGTGAGCCGGCTGCGGCAACAGCGGATCTGCGGATCATCCTGCGCGCCGCCGATATGCCGCCGCTTCCGCCGGGAACCCGGAGGGCCGGCAACGTCATCGTGCTCCTCCAGCCGAACGAAGCGCCGCCGCCGGGGATATGGTCGATCCAGGGCGGTGTCAACAGCACCGATCTGCTTCCCCGTTTAGAGGCGATCCTCAAAGGAAAAGAAGGGCAGCCGAGCGCCCTGCCGATCCAGTGGAACATCTTTATGAAGACAGCCGGGGCAACGGAAGAACACCAGCCATTGCCGGAGGAGATCCGGATGAAACTAGAACCGGTGTTGCAGAAACTGGCGCAAGGGGAAATACATTTCAACCAATGACTGGCCGACCCACAAGCAGCTACGTAATCTCCGAAAGAAACGTTTGATTATCGATGATTTAGCTTTGAACTTTTTGACAGAATTAAACTCTAAATGATATACTAATATGAGAATGTCGTAAAATTAACCTTCGGGAGATTTTCCGACTTTTTTTCTTGAAGGGAAGTCAGTGCGCTCGAATGAGAGGCAACACGGAAATACCCATCACCATTGACAAAGCACTGTCCGGCCAATTCGGTCCACTGATTGATGTGCGATCAGAAGGTGAATATACGGAAGCGACCATCCCCGGCGCGGTCAACATTCCCCTCCTGTCCAACGAGGAACGGGCGCGCGTGGGAACCATCTACAAGCAAAAAGGACCGGCGGAAGCCCGCGAAGTCGGCCTCGAAATCACCGGCCCGAAACTCCCGGAGCTGTACCGCAACGCGCAGGCGGTCGCAGGCAAGGGTCCTGCCGTCCTCTTCTGCTGGCGCGGCGGGATGCGCAGCAAGACCACAGCGACGGTCCTCAACCTGATGGGGATGGAGACGTACCGCCTCGAAGGCGGCTATAAAGCCTTCCGCCGTTATGTCAACGAATTTTTGGAGCAGCGTATCGGCGCTTGGCCCTTCCTCCTGCTCCATGGCAACACCGGCGTGGGCAAGACGGAGATCCTGTCCGCCCTGGCCCAACGAGGCGCCGGCGCCATCGACCTGGAGGCCATCGCGGAGAACCGGGGCAGCGTCTTCGGACATATCGGCTATCAGTCGGTCCCGAGCCAGCAAACCTTTGAAGGCCGCCTGGCCATGGCGCTCAACGCCTGCCGGGACAAGCCCGGCATTTTCATGGAATGTGAAAGCCGCCGCATCGGCCGCGTCGTCCTGCCGCAGAACTTTTTCCGGCGCATGCAGGAGGGGGAACGGATCCTCCTCTACGCGCCGATGGCCGTCCGGATCCAGCGGCTCGTCGATGTCTATGCCAGCCAAGCGGATAGGGGAAAGCTGCTGGAGGCGATGAGCCGGTTGGAACAGCGTCTCGGCAAGGCCCGGGTCAAGCAGTTGACCCAATGGGTCGAACAGGAGGATTATGCCGCTGTTGCGGAAGTGCTTTTGCGGGAATATTATGATCCGTTATACGGGTATCCCAACGGGCCGAGCCGCCACTACCCCTTCGCCGTCGATGCATCTTCGGTTACAGAAGCGGTGAATCTGCTCATGCTATACAATGAAGCACGCTTTCAGAAAGGAGGTCACGTCGATGGAAAGCCTCGGGCTTGTGCTCCGGCAAGCCAGGGAACAGAAGCAACTCTCTTTGCGCCAGGTGGAAGCGGAAACGAACATCCGTCTGGCGTACCTGACCGCTTTGGAAGAAGGCAATTATGACCTGCTGCCCGGCCGCGTCTACGGCGTCGGCTTTATGCGCAGTTATGCCAAATACCTTGGTCTCGATCCGGCGCCTCTGATCGAAGCGATGAAACATGACTGGAAGACCGAGGAAGAGGAAGCGCCCCCGGTCACGGAGGAGAAGGAAAAAGAGTATTCGGCCCCGAGAACGGGCGGCATCGTCAAATACGCCGGTTACGGCCTGGCGGTGGCCGCTATTGCCGGACTCGTCTTCGTATCGGCCCGGTTGCCTGACAAGGACCAACCGGAAAAGGGCCGCCTGGACGGCGGGGTGGCTATCAACAGCGCCAAACCGCCTGGCTCCGCCGCTGCCGATGGGACGGGGGCTTTGGGCGGCTCAGGGGCGCCGGGAATGCCAGGGGCATCGCCGGGAGCCCAGGCGTCCAATGGTGCGGGGACCGATCCGGCATCCCCCGCTCCTGCCGCGGTATCTCCGACCGATCCCGCCGCCGCGCAACCGGCCAATGGAGAAGCGGCCCCGGGCGTGCCCGCTGTGGCGCCCGCGCCGGCGGCGAGCGGTGTGGCCGTGACCTTGCGGGTGGTCCAGGACAGATGCTGGATGTCGGTGAGCCAGGACGGCCAGACGGCCTATGAAGGTACGGCGGCCGTTGGCGACGCCATGACCTTTACGGGCAAAGACAAGGTCAATGTGGTGCTCGGCAACGCCGGCGTTGTGGAAGTCATCTTGAACGGAAAAAGCCTCGGCACCCTCGGGGACATGGGACAGGTCATCACAGAAGAGTTTGTTCCCTTGACGCAAAACCCGGGTTGAGGCCCGGGTTTTTTGTATAACAAAGGAGGAAAGCGACATGGCCAAGGACGCATCGTTTGACATCGTATCTCAGGTGGATGAACAGGAAGTGACCAACGCCGTCCATCAGGCGGTCAAGGAGATGGAACAGCGTTTCGACTTCAAAGGCAGCAAGAGCGAGATCCGCCAGGAGCAAAGCGCCATCATCCTCGTTTCTGACGATGAGTTTAAGCTGAAAAACGTCACCGACATCCTGGAAGCGAAGATGGTCAAGCGCGGCATCTCCCTGCGCGCGCTGAAATACGGCAAAATCGAGTCGGCCGCCGGCGACACGGTCCGGCAGAAGGTCGACCTGGTCCAAGGGATCTCGAAGGAGAATGCCAAAGAGATCACCAAGCTGATCAAGGACAGCAAGATCAAGGTCCAAGCGTCCGTCCAGGGCGACCAGGTCCGCGTCAGCGGCAGCAAGCGCGACGACCTGCAAGCGGTCATCGCGTTGCTGAAGAAGGCGGACCTGGAGATTGAGCTACAGTTTATCAACTTCCGGTCGTAGTCTACGTAAAGTACTCAACCTCGGCATCGGGAAACCGTTCGAGCAGCGCCGTCTGGAGCAGATCCTTCATCCCTTTGGCCGTCTCGTCGGGGTATACATACTTGCCCATGCCGTACTTGCCGTACTTGAACTTGCGCTTCTCCTCGTCCATGTCGAGGCGGGATTCGGGAAAGCGCTCCAGGATCACTTTTTTGGCCCGCGCCGTGAAGCGGTGCTGGATCAACTCAAAGGTCACCGGAGGAGAAAGGGGCTGGATTGACGCCAGCTCCTTTTTCAATTGGTCGAAGAGACGGAGGTAGTCTTCCTCCCAGCCGGGGTAGACCATGATCGGGGCGATGATGAATCCGAGGGGATAGCCGGCGCGGGCCACCTGGGCGGCGGCGGCGATGCGCTCGGCGACAGGCGGCGTCCGGTGCTCAAAGTCGCGGACGACGCGCTCGCTGTTTAAGGAAAAGCGAAAGCGCGTATGGCCGTTGTGACGGGCGTTAAGGAGCGGTTCCACGCCGGTGAACTTGGTGACGAAGCGGAGGCGGCCCAACTCCTGGCTCCCGAAAAACTCGATCGTCTTAAATAAAGAGCCTGTCAGGTGCTCGACGCTCAGCGGATCGCCGGAACTGGCCACTTCGAAGGTGGTCACTTCCGGCGCATTTTTTTCGATGTACTTGGCCGCCTGGTCGAGCATCTCCTCCACATTGACGTAGACGCGAAGATAAGGCCGCTGGCCGAGAGTCGTCTGCAAGTAGCAGTACTCGCAGTGACCGGGGCAGCTCGTCATCAGGGGAAATTGGTAGTCGGCCGAGGGGCGGCAGGTGGGAAAGCGCAGGTCTCGTTTGACACCGACGACGAGGGTCTTTTTCGCTTGGGCGTACTTCTGGTTCGGCGTATCCCCCGGCAGGCCGGTGACGCGGTTATGGGAAGGAATCTGCCGGGTGGGCAGGCCCAACTCGCGGCAGAGGGCGACGATCTGCTGCCCCAGCGGGTAGGCGAGGGCTTCCTCTTCAAAAAAGACCCGCTGGGGGACGTAATGCCATTTTGGCTGCTCCTGGGGGTGATCTTTCAGTTGCTCCTTGGGCGGCTCTTTCGGCAGTTCTTTCGGCAGTTCTTTCGGCAGTTCTTTTGGTTGCTCCTTGGGTCGCTCCTTCAGTTGGTCCAACAGGGCACCTCCTCCAAAGGAGTTTTCCCGGCGATGGGCAAGAAAAAAGCCCCCTCGAGCGGGTCCGGGTCGACCTGTTCGAGGGGGCGGGAAATTTACTTTAATCCCCGGTAGGGCGTCACGCCGTCATAGGTGAGGATCGCTGTATACATGTCGGGCCGCCGGTCGCGGAAGACGCCCCAGGCGGTGCGCATGCGGGCGCACTCGTCGAGGTCAAATGTGACCGTCAGCACCGTTTCGGAGGCGCGGTCCGCTTCGGCGACCTTCTGGCCGAAGGGGTTGGCGATGAAGGAAGAGCCGTAAAAGTCGATCTCCGACTTACCAGAGGTCTCCTTGCCGATGCGGTTGGAGGCGACGAGCGGGACCAGGTTGGCGCCGGCATGGCCTTGCATGCAGATCTGCCAGTGGTCTTTCGAGTCGACGCCTGGTTCCTCCGGCTCGGAGCCGATGGCTGTCGGGTAGAGGAGGATTTCGGCGCCCATCAGGGCCATGCAGCGGGCCGCTTCGGGAAACCACTGATCCCAGCAGATGCCCACGCCGATCTTGCCGTAGCGGGTCGCCCAGACCTGAAAGCCCGTATCGCCGGGGTTGAAGTAAAACTTCTCCTCATAGCCGGGACCGTCGGGGATATGGGTCTTGCGGTAGACGCCGAGGACCTCGCCGTCGGCGTCGATCATGGCGACGGTGTTGTAACGGGCGTTGTTTTTCTTTTCAAAAAAACTGATTGGCAGGACCACACCTAGTTCCTTGGCGATAGGCTGAAAATGGCGCACGGCGCGGTTGTTCTCCGTCTCCGTGGACAGATCGTAGTGCTCGGGCAGTTCGGTCTGGCAGAAGTAGGGCGCTTCAAAGAGTTCCTGCAATAAGATGACCTGGGCGCCCTGGCGGGCCGCTTCCCGGACGAGATTTTCCGCCTTGGCGATGTTGGCGTCCACATCCCAGGAACAGCTCATCTGAGTGGCGGCGACGGTGACCTTGCGCATGGGATCCCTCCGAATCGATACTATTTGGGCATCTGCTGGGTGGCGCAATGGATGTTGCCGCCACCGGTGAGGATGATCCGGCTCTCGACAGGCACGATGGTCCGGTCGGGGAAGACGCGGGCCAGGACGGCCTCGGCCTGCCGGTCCGTCTCGGCGCATTCGCCGCCGAAGATGGGGAGGATGATGCCGCCGTTGACGAAGTAGAAGTTGATGTAGCTGGCGGCCATGCGGACGCCTTTGTGGTGGAGGACAGGCGGCTGCTCGATGGGGATGATCTCCAAGGAGCGGCCTCTGGCGTCGACAGCCTGCTGGAGGATCGCCAGGTTCTCGCGGCTGATGGCGTAGTTGGGGTCGTCCGGGTCGGAGCAGACCTGGAGGAGCACCACGCCCGGCCGGGCGAAACAGGCCACATTGTCCACATGCCCATCGGTATGGTCGCCGCAGAGGCCGTTTTTCAACCAGAGGATCTTCTCGACGCCGAGGTATTGGCGGACCTGCGCGTCCAGTTCCTCGCGGGTCATGTGGGGGTTGCGGTTTTTGTTGAGAAGGCACTCTTCTGTCGTCAGGAGGGTGCCTTCGCCGTCGACATGGATGGAACCGCCCTCCATGACAAAGGGGGCGTCAAAGCGGCGGATGCCGAAGTGCTCAAGCAGTTGGGGGGCAACGAGGTTGTCCAACTCAGAGGGGAACTTGTTGCCCCAAGCGTTGAACTGCCAGTTGACGCCGGCCACCTCGCCAGCGGCGTTTTTGAGGAAGGTGGGGCCGTTGTCGCGGATCCAGGAGTCGTCGTACTCCATGGGGAGGATATCGACGGAGGGACCGCAGATCTGGGCGGCCTCCTCGGCAAGTTCAGGCAGGACGATCATGGTGACAGGTTCAAAGCGGGAGATGGCTTGGGCCACCCGGGCGTAGGCCTGGCGGACCTCGTCGAGTTCATCGGGCCAGGTCGTATCGTCGATGGGCCAGACGATGAAGGTGCGTTGATGGGTCGCCCATTCGGGGGGCATGGCGAAGCCGGATTGCTGCGGCAGAGACATGAGATCTTCTCCTTTGTTTGGTGATTCGACTTATTATAGCATGGGGAGGAGATGAGCAGAAATGAGTTAACCACGTCAATGTGGACGATATTGATCAAGTGTTCGCTCAAATTAGCGGATCAAAAGCCCTGTTGACAAAAATGGTCTTATGTGATGAGTATAATCTTGTCCAGCAGTGGACCTGCTTAGCTTTATAGCACGCTTGGTTCGGGACCAAGAGGCCGCAGGTTCGAATCCTGTCGCCCCGACCATTGATTTGATTGGGTTTTTCGGGTGTGTGGGCAGCGGTTGCGGTGGGGGTTTGACGCCTGGCGTGACGGCTGCGGGGATTTGAAGATGATAAAGATAAGGCCTAGAGTGAGAAGTTCTAGGCTTTTTTGTTGTGTTGGCTTTAGAGACAGGCGGCAAGATATCAAGAAATTTACCGGCCACGAGATGCCGGACTGGAGCACTAACAGCTAGCGAGAGGGTAGTTACACCTGCGATAACACCACGCTAAAGTTCAGATGAAGCAGTTCAGGTCCAGGATGGAATTCCTGGGCTTTAATCTATTCCGGGAGTTGATTTATGGATTCGAAAACAAAAGCCTTTTTCCAAAAGAACCACCTTTGGCGTCCCATGCTGTTGCCCGAGCATCGCATCGTTACCCGCGACAACACTCGGGCCTCGCTGTCAAACGAAGAAAGTTACCCGAACCCACAGAACTCCACTTGGAGGAAATGGAGCATGTGATGGAAGCGGCTCTACGTGACAGCCGGGAAATCCAGATTCGGCTGCGTACCAAACAGTGGATCACAGCGGTGCCGATCAAGGCCAAGTCGGGGAAGCTGTTCGTCGACACAGATAGGGGAGAGCGCGAGATCCGCTTTTCTGATATCGTGGATGTTCGGGATTAACTGCATCGCCCGGCCTAAACTGTCATACGCGAAAAAGCTTTAATAAAGTCATTGCGAGTGGGGTGGTCAGCAACTACCCTGCTTTTTTTGGGTGTTTCGCTTTTATCGCTAAGTTATTTTCCTTTAGAATTATATTTTCCTCTTTTTGGGTAAATTCTATTTACCTAAAAAAATATCCATGTTATTATAGAGCTTATATAAATTCCCAAATTTGTTTCTTGCTTGGGGGTGGCTTGCAATAAATAAATATATTATCGATTGAAGAAAGGGGGCCTAAATTTACTCACTATAAACTTATTGTAAAATTTTTCAAAAAATATGTGAAGAAAGATGTGAACGGAATGAAAAAAATTACTAAGCTTATTGGGTCCTCATTAGTTTTAATAGGAATAGTGTTTAGTGCTACACCGGGTGCATTTGCCGCTAAATCTAACGACTCAACCGGAAACGTTACGCCACAGTGGGGTGTAAGTGTTCATGGAACGGGTTTCGTAAAAGGAACGTATAACTGGGCCATTGCCCGCCAATTTAATGAAGCCAACGCACAGTCAATTGCGGCCGCCGATGTAGCCACTGATACCTCACTTTATACGGGAGGTTATCCACTAAGTCACGACGAATACCATTTCAATATGAATAGTAGTTCTCTATCAGCAGTAGGCACTTCAAGCGATTCAAGAGTACAAAAGTCTTCGGAATACTTTTCTTTAGCTGTAAATAAATACAATAAGGCAAATACTGATTATGCTAATGTAGTAGCTTATATTAATCAAACTTATCCATCAGGCGCCTCAAAAGACGCAGCTTTGCAAACAGCAAGGAACGATAGAGCAACGGCTAGACTCAAAGCGCTAAATGATTTGGGAACTGCTCTTCATGCCTGGCAAGATGTTTTTGCTCATGGTAATGTTCAAACTATGACACAACATAATTCTTATAAAGCTCCTGAAGACCCTTCAACTTCTATTATTGATGACCCCAACTACGATATTAACTGGAGTACAGGCACGGTTACGAAGCCTGGATACGAATTTGGCTCAAGATATAATGCCACAAAAAGCAAAACAATTTCGATGTTAGACTTATTTAAATCTAGTGTGGGATACAATCCTAACGACTAACCTAAATAACCCAATGAAACAATAAAACCACTCAGTCAGGTCTACAGCATAACCAGGTTTGTTAAT
>NZ_WXEY01000027.1 GCF_009877425.1 Heliomicrobium undosum
TTTTTGGACGACTGGAGCGCCCAGAGGTCCACCCTCGTTCGCAAGAACTATATCGTCATCTCAACAAAGAAGGACACGCCGGAGGAAGCCTATTCGGAACTGAACCGGCTGGCACAGGTGACGGTGGACGCCCTCTCGCGGATTCGAGTCAAATGCCGTGTCCTTGGTACGCGGGAACTGCTCGATGTCCTCTATGTCAGCCAGAACAAGGACCGGGCCGCCTACGCGCCGGGACCTGCTCGCGCCGAGGAACTGGGTTACATGAACCTCGTCGTTACACGAGAGGCGTAAAGGGGGGGAGGAATACATTTGTTTAAATGGATACGCCAGCGGATGGCAAAAAAACCGGCGGCGCCACGGGAAACCACCCGGGAAGAGGAACAGGAACTGGCGATAAAAACGAATGACGATGACGAAACCGGTCCACCCATTGGCCCCAGCCTCGTCGGCAGCGTCCCCTCCATTAATGACCTCATCGCCCCGGAGGGGTACAAAGAGACGGAAACCTATGTACAGGTCGGGATTCGGCGCTTCACCCGCGCCTTTGCCGTTGTCCAACTGCCCCGCGTGGTCCATGTGGGCTTTCTCGAAAGCGTGTACGGCCTTGGGGATGTGGACATGTCCATCCATCTGTACCCGGTGGACGGGAAAACCTCGGTGGACCAGCTGACTCGGGAAATCACGCGGATGGAGTCCCAGCGGCTCATTGAAGAGAAGCGGGGCGACATCTACAACCTGTCGATCCTGACATCGACCCGCGATGACCTGTGGGCGCTGCGGGAAGCGATTCAGACGGGACGGGACAAGCTGTTTTACACGACGATTATCATTACCCTGTCTGCCCATTCACCGGAAGACCTGGACCGGAAATCGCTTGTGCTGGAAGAACGGATGGCGGGGCGGGGAATCGAGATTCGCCCCATGTTTCTCCGTCAGGCCGCCGCCTTTCGGAGCGGCCTGTTGCTGGGCCGGAACGAGGTCATGGACGTGTACCGGACGTTGAACATGGGCGGGGCGATTTCCATGTTTCCCTTCATCAACCCGGAATTGAGTCACGACTCGGGGATATTCCTGGGTCGCAACGTCCATTCCGGCGCCCCCATCTTCCTTGACACATTCAAGGGGCAGAACTACTCCATGGTAATCATCGGCACGTCCGGCGCGGGCAAGTCGGTGACAGTCAAGGCGATCATCAACCGCGGGGCCATCGACAGCATTCACTCGGTCATCCTGGACAAGGAGGGCGAGTACAAGAACACCACCCTGATGGCGGGCGGGGCTTACATCACGCTGTTTCCTGGGCGTCCGTCAGGCATCAACCCGCTGGAGATTGAGACTGACACCGATGACGATACGGGCCGCCTCTTCGTCCCTGTCATGGAAAAGGCTGATCAGGTGACCGACCTTTTTACCATCATGGCCATGGGCACGCATGGGGACCCCGTATCCAGCGAGGAACGGGCCTTAATCGCCGAAGCGGTGCTGGAGACGTACCGCGACGATTTCGGCATCACCGAAGACCCTGCCAGCCTCTTGGAGGAACACCCGGATGATTACCATATCGGTTACCGTCGCAAGACGATGCCCACCATCTCCGATGTCTATGGACGGCTCTGCGAGAAATCGGGAACGGAACGGCTTCGGATCATCCTGAAGCCCTTTTTGCGTTCCGGCACATGGGGAATGTTCGACGGAACCTCGGAGATTGATGTCAAAGGGGTGCCCATCGTCGGCTTTGGCTTAAAGCCGCTGGGGGAAGGCTTTCTTTGTCCGCTGGCCATGTATATCATTACGACCTGGTTATGGGAAACGTGGGCGAAGCGGAACAAGGAGGTACGCAAACGGTTTATCGCCGACGAGGCGTGGCAACTGATGCGGTATACCGAAACGGCCGCATTTTTGGAGCTCGTGTCGCGCAGGGGCCGAAAGTGGAACCTGTCGCTGGTGGTGGCCAGCCAGTCCTTTATCGAGTTTGTGGAAAATCCCAAGGGCAAGGCGGTCCTCACCAACGCGGCCACACGGTTTCTGATGCGGCAGGCGGATACTGACATTGATGCGGTTTGTGATGTCTTCAAGCTCACCGAGGGCGAACGGGAGTTTTTGATGGCCTGCGGAAAAGGGGAAGGCCTGTTGCAGCATGACAAGGAGAAGCTTGCCGTAGAGGTGGTGTGTACCCCTGAAGAACTGGAGTTCTTTAGCACGACGCCGCCGAATCCGGCTGGTGACGCTCATGAATCCCTGCAAAGCGCGTAAGGCCCTTATCCTGACCGCCACCTTCGTGATGGTCGCCACACCGGCATTCGCCGCCGACAGCGCGCCGATTATGCTCGAAAAGATGCTGGCCTGGGTGGTGCAGGGGGTTGCCGACGCCCTTGGTTCTGGCATCTTCGGCTTTGAGCCGATTGGACGCCTGATTACAAAGGGTGAATGGTTTCCTCAGTCCGCCGTAACGGCGGCAGCCCCGGTGCGATACAGCCTGATCGCCCTCGCCACCATCCTCATCGCCCTGAGCATCGCCAATCAGGGACGGAAGCTGGCCACATCGGCGGCCACCAACCCTAGGGAACGGGCAAACACCCTTGGAGCGCTGCTGGATCACTTCCTGGCCATTGCGCTTCTTTTTCTGTCTTCCGTTGCCTTCGAGATGATCTTCAGCCTGGATCAGTACCTAGTGAACGTCTTCGTCCAGGACATCAACAGCAATTCCCTGAACTACGGAACCTTTATGGGACCGAAGGGCGGGGAACTGGAACAGCAAAGCCCCCTGACCTATGCCCTGACGAATCTGGTCATGGTGGTCTTCGGAATCATGATGAACTTCCTCTACTTCAACCGCGACATCATGCTTTATACCCTGTGGGTCATCGCGCCGCTGGCGGCGGTTGGCTGGGCTGGGGAGTCCCGCCAAGGTTTCATCGCCTGGATGGCGGAACTGTTCAGCTACGGCATGATGTCGGCGTCCCATGCAGCCGCCCTCAAGATCCTGACGATGTTCCTCGCGGGGAAAAGCGCCCTGTGGTATGTCTTCGTGATTGTCCCGGCGCTGATGCTGATCACCACGTTCATGCGGGCGCTCACCGTATCCTTTCTGGAAGTGGCCGGGGTGAAACCGGGCAGAGGCCTGGGGGCGGCCACAGGGCTTGCAACCGCCACGGCCATTGGGGCGGGGGCCATGAGCGCCCTCGGTACACTGGCGGGCGGATTCGCGGGGAGTCCGGCGGGGTTTCGTTTTTCCTCACCCCTTTCCTTGGAAAGTAACCGTTTCCCGAACAGCGATGCAGGTTTTATGCGTAGCGCAGGTTCGACTGGCGGGAACGCGGGAGCAGGCTGGGGGGCTGCCATCGGTGGCAAAATCGGCGGGATGATGGGAACCGGCATGGGAACGGTGGTTGGCGCAGCCTTTGGCCCGGCGGGGGCGCAGGTGGCCCGGATGATGGGCAACGCTGGAGCGCGGATCGGCGGGGCAGTCGGTGGCATGGCTGGCACGGCTGGCGGGATTGCGCAACGATACCGGCAGATCCGGTCCGGCGCAGCGCCGGGAGGGTCACAAGGTTATCAGGGCTCCCTCTTCGGATCGGACGATCCGCCGGGACGTTCAGAAGCCCTGCGGGGCGCCCTGGGGATCGACGCTGATGCGTCCGGCTGGCAGACTGCCGGAGGGCTGGCAGGAACCCTTGCCGGTTCCGCTCTTGGCGGCGCAGGGGGAACGCAGTCGGCAATGGTGGGAGGTCAACTGGGCGGGAAGTTGGGGCAGTTTGGCGGGCGTGTCGCAGAGCGGCCAATGAGCGCCGCCATGCAGGCGGGCCAGCGGATTTTTAGCGGAATCGGTGGTGCAGACGCAATGCCCCCGTCACCGCCGATGGGGCCAGATGAACTGCAGGCGAGGGTCAGCGCATTTTCGCAGAAGATTGAAGCCGCGAGAGAAGCGCAGCATCCCATCTCGGCACAGACGGAGACACTTGCCGCTGTGCCGTCAGGCGGGGCAAATCCGTTGCCTGCATCCCTCACATTCCGGGGTGGCGGAAGGCCCAAGCCCGCCCCATCGCCGGAGATTACCCACCGAACGGACATGAGCCGGTACGTTCCGGCGAACCTGTCGGCCCCGGTGCAGAATGCGCCGGAAAAACAACAAGCGGGCCGGCCTCAGCAGTCTCGGCCTTCCAACCCTGGAAACGGCCCATCCTCTTTGCCGAATAGCGGTCCCGTATCTCAAAAACCAGCGGGACCGGCAAACGGAAGACCGCCGACACCAAAGGCGGAACGCTCTTATCGGAATACCGGACTGCCGCTGGACAGCACACACCGGTTTAAGTAGGGGGGAGGCGGATGGACGAACAGCAGGCCGGACGACAAACGCAGCAGATGATCAATGGCGCGGCCAACGCGGCTGTCCGGGCCGGGTGGAAGGCAGGAAGCGCCGCTGTGCGGACAGGCGGCAGGATACTTGGAAAGATGACGAAGTTGGCGCTGAAAAAGGCGGCGCTGTGGCTGGCAGGTCTGATCGGCCTGCCAGCCCTTTTTGCACTGTTTATCGTGATCCTGTTGTTGGGCGTGTACGCCGTGGTGGCCTCGGGTGACCTGAACTACTCGAAGACCGTGCAGGGAGAGGACGACCGGGCTGTGGCCAAGATGTACTCGGATACCGCCGAGGAAGTCAACAAGCACGCTGACGTGGAAGGAAAACTGACAACGCTCCCGCCCATTTCAGTGGGGGCATTGGAGAACCGCTACTACCTGGACTGGCCGATGGTGTACGCTGCGGACCTGTACGAGATGCAGATAAAGCGCACTTCCTTTTCACCGAAAGCCACGGAGAAGGCCGCTGTACTTGCTCCCCGCTTTCTCTACAAACCGTCCACCATTGTGGTCTGTTGCCCGGACCCAGACGGTGGCTCGTCCTGCGACACCGAGTCTGTGTACCTGCTGATTATGGCGGATACCTATAAGGCCACCTACGTTCATTCCTATGTCAGGGTTACGGAGAGTTCGGGGAAATGCTCGATCACCTACGACAAGCTGGTAGGAATTGAGGAAGTGCCGGAAACAAAGTGGAAGCGGCTTGATGCGGCGCTGCTTGAATGGTATCAGGAAAAACCGGAGAGCGCAGAAGTTATCCGGCAGTTGACTCTCCTGGCCGCCGAAGGTGTGGCGGAGCAGAAGCCGTGGCTGGCGTGGCTACTCGACCGGGAAAAGTACATCCAGTCTATCCGGGACGCCTGGATGGCGGAGATCCCCCCCGAATACATCCCCTGGTTTCAGGACGCAGCGGATAAATACGCGCTCTGCCACGATGAATCGGGAAAGCCCGTTGTTGATTGGGCGGTCCTGGCCGCCATCGCCAAGATTGAAAACAGCTTTCGCGCTACAGGGGAAGGCCCGCCCAATCACACGGGGGAACTCGGTCAGGGGATGATGCAGTTTTTGCCCTCTACGTGGTCGAAGTTCGGCGTAGACGCCGATGGAGACGGAAAAGCGGACCCTAACAGCCCGAAAGACGCCATCTACGCGGCGGCCAATTACCTCAATGCTGAGTTGGCCAAGGCCGGATGCCAAAACCTGCCCAAGGCGCTGTGGGTGTACAATAACAGCGATGCCTATGTCCAGAAGGTGCAGCAACTGGCCAATTCGTACCGTTGGCAGGAGGCCAATGGCGCCGGGAAGTACGCGGTTCCCATCGCCGGATGCTGGACTGTAACCGATACCTATGGAAGAATGCGAAAAGGCATTCCCCACCATGGTCTGGATCTTGGGGCAGTTGCCGGAACCGCTATAGTCGCCTGTGTCGGCGGGGAGGTGATTCTCCTTGATGGAGGGCACTATCATAACGACGGGAGCATCTACGGAAACCAAGTGGTGATCCGGGGGGATGACGGCAATCTGTGGGTGTACGCCCATATGGAACGCTTTGCTGACAGCCTTAGAAAAAATGAAAGAGTGGAAACGTGGCAGCCCATTGGGACGGTCGGGAATACCGGCAAGAGCACAGGTCCCCATTTGCATCTGGAAGTCCGAAACGGGTACCTTGGAAACACGCTGAACCCGGAGATATTGCTGTTTGGCGCGCCAGTCAGTATGGGAACAACAAACTGCAACTGAGAATGAACGCCCCTCTGCGGAAGTATTGGCCGCAGAGGGGCGTTGTTTTTGGGGGCCATTGTATTTACACAAGTGCGGCGATGGCCGGGCTGCTGATATCACACAGAGGGGGTGAAAGGTTGAGAACCAAAGCAGGACTTGTCTTGCTGTTGGCATTTATGCTGGCGGCAATCCCCATGTCGCCTGTCTTTGCTGACGATGCAAAAGCGTCCACGGCGGCAACCACAACGTCGACTGAAACGGCTACTGGCTCCGAAGCGACGAAAAAGATCGCTGATCCCACGCAGGAGATGCTGAAGAAGGCGTCCGGCGGGAGATACCGTCCGGTCACCATTGAAGAAGGCTTTTCCAAGGTGACCGATAAGGGAACCGCCGTCATTGCCGGGTTGAGCGAAGTTACGGGGATCGTGGCAGTCATCGGCATTCTGGCGGGGGTTAGCTTCGCTGTCGTCGGATCGCTCTTGGGGTTTGATGCGTTGCGGGCCGCTGGCATCGGTGCGCTGGTGATGGGGTTCATCGCGCTGATTATCACCGGCGGACTCTGGTACTGGGTTGGCACGGCCATGAGTCTTGTGCCGCAATAACGAAAAGGCAGGAGGTTTTTTCAGAGATGAATCAAGAGGGGCAAAACAATATGAAGAACAAGGGCGGGCAATCGTCCTTGCGCGGGCGGTTTCATCAGTGGTTCCTGGACAAAAAGGGAGGCCCTTCGATTGAGACTGTCGCCATCATCGTCTTTGTGGTTCTCGTACTGTTCTCTGGACTGAGTGACCTGGGCGGTTCCCTGAACAACGCCCTGACCAAAACGTCCGATACGATCTCGGCTGAAGTGGATACCAAGCTAGTCAATCCGAGCAATTAATTGAGAAGAGACAGGGGGCGGGGAGCGTTTTCCCGCCCTTTTCTTTTTTCATGAGTGGGAATATCAAATTCGCGCATGAAGGAGGTTTGAATGGCTTGCAGATCCGCAAAGTCCTACGCATGGCCCTGGCGGGAACGGTAGCGGCCGGCGGGTTCTATTACGCAGTCACCACCGACAGCTACCGGGAGGTGGAGATTAGGAAAGACGCTGTGGTGGCGGCCCGACCTATTCCAGCGGGAACAACATTGGAGGCTTCCATGCTCAGGACGATCCGTATTCCGGAATCAGTCTCGGTCGGTGATGCAGTCGTATCGATTCATGACGCCGTTGGCAAGGCGGTTCGGGTGGAAATGGCGGTCAACGAGCCGGTTCGGGCGTCGCGGCTGTCTTCCACCCCGGCATTGCCCGCCGAGTCGCGGGTGATGCGTCTGGGGGTCACAATGGTAACGGTGGGTACGAGTGTCCGTCCGGGGGACGTGGTGGATATCCTGGCGGCCCGCAAAGAGGGAGACAGTCGTGTGCTGCTCAAAGGCACAAGGGTTTTGGCTGTGTACGGCAAGGAGGGAAGAAACCTCTTCCAAGCTGACGGGACGCCGAACAAGGAAGCGGGATTGACGCCCGCTGTTGTGGAAGTGGCAGTTCCCTCCCTCGAAACCGCCCTGGAGATCCGCAAAACGATGCAATCGGGCGCGGAAATTAGTCTGGTGGGCTATGGCGCCCATGGCAGCCCGGTTACCGTTATGGAGGCTGGCGCAGAACATACGGAGCAAGAGGGGTGAGGTGCATTGCTGCAGTGGGTTGGAAGTGAAAAAGAAAGCGCCGCGCCCCGTCGTGTGGGTCTGGCCGTCCCGTGGCTGGAAGAGTTTATGTCCGTCTTTCCGAGTGTGCCGGTCTCCTGGACGGCGGGAAGCCAGGCGCTGCTGATGAAGGTGTTGTCCGGTGAAAGAGATGTGGAGCCAGTTGACATTCTGATGCTGTCGAGCCGCCTGTCCGGCCCATGGAGCCCTGGTGAACTATTTGACAGGGTTCGCCCGGTGAAGGCTGCGAAACGAATCGCGGTTCTTGAACGCGGTGAAGAGGGACTGGAAAAGAAACTGAATCACAACGGATGGGCGATTATCGTGAATGGCAGGACGCCCATGGAAGAGGCAAGCCGGTTGTTGGGTGTGGAATGCGCGAAACAGTCCGGCATCTTTGTTTCTGTCTTCTCGCCATCCGGGACGCACACGTCCGTGCTGGCCATCGAGATCGCCCAACGCCTGCAACAGAGCGGATATCCTACGCTTCTAGTGGACGGAGGCAGTACGGCGGAGATCACCCGCCGGATGAACTGGAGCCAGGAAACGGGGCTGGCCAGCCTGCTTCCGTTGTATGAAGCGGGGAGGGAAGTGGAAGAGGCCGATATCCGGCGGGCAGTCTGTCGCTGGTCCGGCGGGGAGTTTATCTCCGGGTATGCCCAGTTGTCTGAATTAGGCCGCATGAGCGAGGATTTTGCCAGTGCCTTCTTCCGAAAGGTGCGGTGCATGTACCCTGCGGTTGTGGTGGACACCTCGCCGGTCGGCATCCTGCCGATGACCTTTGCCTCCCTGCAGGCGGCCACGCATATCATCATGCCCTACAAGGCCGCCTGGGCTGATAGATTGAACCGGGACCATTTCTCGGAAATCGCCCAGGTGAATGCAGACACGGATCAAACGGTTATCCCCGTGGCCGTGAACACAGACCGGGTGGAGCCAACCCATGGCACCGTTAATATCGACATGCGCAGGCTGGACGAGGCGCCAGAGCGGTGGTCCCCCTTTGGGGAGGAACTAATCTCCCGAATTGCCGGTCAACAGGAGGGTGGGAAAGGTGACACTGGTATCGCTCCGGGAAAAGGCGCGCGTCGGTTCCTCGCCGTGCTTCGATCTATCTAGCTGGGGCCGGCAGCGGGAGGAAATTGTTTCTGCCGTCGTGGCCCATGTTTCTTCCGAACATAGCCGTCTGTTCAAGGGTATCTTTGATGGAACCATCGAGCCGGAAGCGGCGCTTCCGCTGGTTGACAGGGCGATTCGGGACCTGGCGGTGGACAAGAACCTGCCCATGTCCCACGAGGTCATCCGTCAGGACGCCTACAAACGGCTTTTTGGGTACGGTCCCATCCACGAACTGATTACAGACCCCGAGGTTACCGATGTCTTTTTGAACAAGCCGACCGAGGTGATCAAGCGGATACGGGGCCGGTATGACGTGAAAACCAACATCACCTTCAACGAACGGGATTATGAAAACTTCATCCGGACCATCGTGACCCGGCTGGGCGGGACAGTCGACCCGACCCGGAACCAGCTTGATTTGAAGGATGGCGCAAACCGGCTCCGCATCAGCATCGGATGGCCTCCACTGGCCGAATATCCCTGGGGCAGCATCCGAAAGCATCCGGAGGAACTCTTCACTATGGATCAGTTAGAGGAGTTGGGGATGTTTCCGCCGGAATTGAAAAAAACCCTGTGGATGCTCTTTGAAAATCCCTTCAACCTGCTCATCTCCGGCCCGACGGGCTCCGGAAAGACGACGTTGTTTACGGCTGGCGTGAACGAATGCGTTCCCCCGGAGCGGATCATGGTCTGCGAGACGGAGCGGGAAGCGCCCATACGGCGGGAAAACTGCCTGCAGGTGCAGGAGAACCGGCTTGTGGACGAGAGCGGAAGACCGCTCAAGGGACACGTCGAGGTTAGCGATCTGATATCACGAACGGCCATGCGGTCGGCAGTCAAGCGAATTTACCTTGGCGAGATGCGAGGGAAAGAGTCGCTAAGCCTCATCCGGGCCTTCGGTTCAGGCCATGACGGCGGCGCGGTGACCATGCACGCCCGGAACATCCAGACGGCGATTCACCAGGCGGCTTTCATGGCCCTTTATGCCGAGACGCCGCTGACCTTTGATCAGATCCTCAAGATGATCGTCGATACGGTCGACGTGGCCATCCATCTGGACAACTTTCGGATCATTGAGATCGCAGAAGTGGTCGGCCTGGACGGGCAGAATGTCCGACTCCATCACCTGTACCGGCTGGATGTAGACGAACAGAGCGGAGAACCGATTCACCAGTATTTCGAGCCCACCCCCGACTTTGCTTGGAAGCTCCGTCTGCGGAAGTTTGTTCGACAGGGGGGAGGCCAATGAGCCGTGTGGCTATTTCTGCCGTCGCCGCCCTGGTTGCCGGGTATGTGGTATGGCTGCTCATGGAGCCAAGGCGAACGGTGTGGATGCCAAAGATCAAGACCCCTGCCCGGTGGCGAACGGCCTATGCCGAATTGGAAGGAATGCTGTTGAAGTCCCGTCTGCTGCAGTACGGCGGGCGACCCATTCCCGGGTGGGTCTTCCTGCTCCTCTGCACGGTTTTTGGTAGTGCGGTGGGCTGGCAGGTGAACCATCGGATGAACAATCCGTTGGCGGCGCTGCTCATGGCGGGGATTGTGGGCTATCTGGTCTTTCATGCACTCAAGATGGAACTCCGGTGGAACCGGGAGAGAATCGTCAAGCGCCTCCCCCGTCTCTTTTTGATTCTCCTGAATCACCAGCAGGCCAGCGGAAACCCTGTGGCAGCTATGGAAGAGGTTTCGGTCTATCTGGACGAACCGCTGCGCAGTCTTACCTTTAACTTGGCGGGGATGATTCAGGCGGGGGTCAGTGTGTCCGAGGCAGTGCGGCGCACCCAGGAGCGGGTGGACAACCGGCTGCTGAACGAGTTCCTGAAAGACTACGGCCATATCGTCGAATACGGCGGCAACATGGCCGCCTGCATCCGGGTGTATGTAGAGGAGGCCATCAGTCAGAGCAACCGAGCGGAGAGCTACAAAACGGAAAACAGCTCGAACATCATGCTGGCTTGGGTCTTTCTCGCAGTGACGGTGGGAATGTTCCTCTACATGACCTCCACCAACCCCGACCTAATGAAACTGCTGACCACGACAAGCCTCGGAAAGACGGCGGTGGTCCTGATTATCGTCAACACCACGCTGTCTATGTACTTCACCTATCGCTTTGCCCGATGGGAGGTTGAAACAGTTTATTAAAATCATCACTAAACGAAACCAACCGTAACAAATCATCCAGCCTATAGAAATCGACTTTTTCAAACGATACTATAGAAAATAATCGGAAGGGACGGGGGTGCCCCCTCAATGAAAATCACCACCCGTGGCGAGATTCTGGCCCTCTCGGATGAGGCAAAAACCGCGCTGGATGATCTGATGCGAATCTTTTCATCGGCCATCCGGTACGGCTTCCAACGGTTGATCGAAGGAAATATGCCCGTCGGCGAGATCGAAAAGGATGTGGCTTCTCGCTACGGCCTGAATATCCGCCAAGCCAAGGATGCCGTGGAAGACGCCCGCCAAATGCTGTTCTCCCAAAAGAAACTTCTTCCCGAATACGTAAAGAACTATGCCAAAAAAGCCGAAGCCATTCAAAAGAAACTCCCTCATGTGAAGTCCGAAAGGAAACGCAAGGCCCTTCTTTCCAAACTTGATAAGCGCCTTCGCAAGCGAGATGAGTATCAGAAGTTTCTCGATACGAACAGGATTCCTCCGGTGGTTTTTGGCGGCAAGAAAATCTTCCATCAGGTGTGCGCCAAGACGATCTCCATCGAAGAGTGGCGAGAGCGACGTTCCAACCGGGTTTACGCCCGTGGCGACAAAACCAAGAAGGGCAACCCGAACCTTCGTATTCGCTATCTCGATGAACGGTTTTTATTAGAGATCAGTACCATCCAAAAGACCGCCTCCGGTCGGGCGGTAAAAATCACCGTACCGCTCTACGTCGCTCAGAAGAAATCCAAAAAGACAGGCATGATCAACGGGCGCAACTACCGCCAGATGCTGATCGACTATCTCCAAACGGGCGATGCCTACCAGGTCGAAATCCTCCGGCGGCACGGGCGCTACTATGTCCATGTCACTTTTGACGAAGCGGCGGTTCGATCGTACCCGGTCGAATACACCGGGCATGCGGGCCTCGTCGGCATCGATACGAACCCCGACGGCTTTGCCCTCACCCATATCGACCGCACCGGAAACTACCGTGATCACACGTACATCGCCCGTCATGAACTGACCTATGCGAGATCGAATCGCCGGGAGAATTTGATCGGCGAAATGGTACGGGAAGTCATTCAATACGCGAAGAATCACCAATGCGGCGTGGCCTTTGAGGATCTAAATTTCGAGCAAGACACCGACACCCAACGCAAATTCTCGCGCATCCGACACCAGTTCATCTATCGAAAGATGCTCACGGTGCTAGAAACGGCCTGTATCCGAAGCGGCATTGAGTATACGAAAGTGAAACCGCAATTCACGTCGAAGATCGGCTTGTACAAGTACACCCACCAATATGGGCTCGACGTTCACCACGGGGCGGCCCTGGTCATCGCCCGAAGGGCGTATGGGATGCGGGAAAAAGTCCCTAAACTCTTACTGGAACGATTCCTTCCCACATTCAAAAAAACTACCGAATGGAAACGGTGGTCGTTGATCCATCAGCGGATCGAAAAAGAATCCAAATTAATAACGAAAGGAAGTGCAACGCCTGAGTTTTGGCGGTCACACCGGAGAGAGATCCTCGGACTGGCACTTACGGTAGCCTAACCGAAGCGGTTGTCTTCGTACACGCGGTGAAAGGCGAAGACGACGGTATTCTGTAGGAAGGGGTAACACCCCTCGCCGTGGTGGACTCCCCTATCCTCGGTAGGGGAGGCGGTGGCAACACCCGATGGCGTACAATGGCTTGTATCCGAGGAGATCGAATCCTGTGAGATCTCCCACGCTGAGGTAGTCGCCAGCGTGTCAGAACCGATACAAAGTCGATTTGTTATGGTTTTGGAAACCAGGGAACAGCTTGAACCAGTACATCGCGGCAGGATTGGGCGCCGTGGCCTTGGGTTATTTCACCTATCTATTGACGGAGCGCAAAAGCCTGCTATTCCAGACGCCGGGGGCATCCCTCCGGCGCCGGTTTTCTTCGGATACCATTCAGGGTTGGCTGCTCACCTCGGGCGTGAAGTGGACCGTTAAGCAGTATCTTATGTATCAGGCCGCGGCGGTGGCTTTCGGAGCGGTTCTTGTTTTGATGCAACCGGATCTTCGGCAGGGGTTCGCGATGGGGGCTTTTGCTCTCTTCATACCGGCGCTGTACATCCGGGGGGAGCGCAGAAAGCGGGCGCAGGAAATCCGGCCGCAGATTCCGGTCATGCTACGGCGGGTGCAGCGGGGTGTGGAACAGGGCCTTGGATGGCGGGAAATCTTCCTGTCCCTGCCCGACTCCGTGGAGGAAGGCGTCTTCCGGGACGAACTGACCCGGTTGGCATCCACGTACATCGCCCAGCCAGTGCTGAAAGACCGCCTGGAGGAATTTGCGCGGCGGATTGACCTGCCGGAGGTAGACAGTTTTGCCCTGGCCCTTGGGCAAAGCGAGTACACCGGGCGGGTGCTGGAGATGCTCCAAAAGCTGGAGGATATCATCAAACGGGATATGGCGCATGAGGAGACGCGCCGGATGAAGAAAAAAGCCGAACTGGCCCCGGTCTTTCCGACCATGATGGTGCTGAACATCGTAGTGCTTGTGGGGCTCCCGCTGTTGCTGGCGTTTTTCAATATGACGCTCCTGGATGGAGGACCAGCGCGATGATGGCTGAAATCCCTTGCGCTATACTCCTTATATCGTTGGCCGTGGCCGCTTGGCACGATGCCCGTACACAGAGGATTCCCAACTGGCTCACCTTCGGTATGACCGGGGTGGGCCTTTCTCTTGCACTGCTTGCGGGAAACCCCTTTCGGTTGGAGGAAGTGTTGCTAGTTTTGGTATTTACGTTGTTGCCTTTTCTGATTGACAGGCCCGCTCTGTTGCCGGGGGGCGATGGTAAAATGCTGCTCGGTATGACGGCGTTGGTCGGCCTTTATAATGCTCTGGCCGTATTCCTGATTGGCTCCATCCTTTCACTGGTTGATGCTCGGATCAAGAGATGGTGGCAGAGAGATAACAGCGATGAATCTTCGTCACTGGTTCCGCTTGCGCCGGGCGTTTTTGTGGGAGCCGTTGGGTGGTGCAATTTCGTGTATTTTTCCGCTCTTTTCGATTGGTAAGTTTTGTCTGATTGTTGGCCCAGTTGATTGAAAAAGAAGATTGTCTCATTGTACAATGTTGGCAAGGCGCAACTAAGCAAAGCAAGGAGGTTGTTGTAATGAACAAGAAGATCAAAGCCCGTCTGGCGCCCGTTCTGGTTGCAACCGTGCTGGTGGGCTCTTTGGTTCCCTCTGCCGCATATGCCTGGCGAGACGATGCTGCCCGTCAGGATACGATCGCTAGGGCGGAAAAAGCGCCGGACAGAAGGTGGACTCCAGACTATGTACCGGTCGGAAGGTCAGTGATTACGCGATACGGGAATACCTTTTTCTACACGGACGGGCGAGAGCCTTCGAACCAGGAAGACCCCCAGGCTATTCTCTATCATGCTAGCTGGCGCGCGTTGTACTACCCCGACATGGAAGTCATCTCTGTTGACGGCAAGCCTTGGCTGGCCGTTCCGGATGTGAGGGAGAGGGTAGCTCAGGATGTGAGCAGGCATTGGGCATTGACTGACGTGACCGTAAGCCCGGAACGGTACTTTACCGATGTAGCCCCCAAGCTGCCGCCGGCGGGCAAGACGACCATCAACATGAACGTGGGGCTCACGGCAGCCAGTGTCTGGACGGCGGAGACCGCCCGGCCGGAACGTCTCGTCGGCGAGCCCATCAAGCATAACGATACGGTCTATTTTCCTGTATCGGCGCTGAGGAACCTTGGGGCAGACCTGAAATGGGACAACGGTGCATTAACCGCCCGGGCGAATAATACGATCGTCCATGTACGCCCCGAGGAAACCAAGGCACTCGTCAACGGGGAAGAACGGGACACCCTTCCGCTGACGTTGGTAAATGGCAGGCTGATGGCGCCAGCAGCTTTTGTGGAGTTGCTGGGCTATACATGGGAGTACTTCGACACTATGAATCCATGGTTTACAGAGGCAGACCTTCGAGAAGGAGCCTCTTGGTTTGTAGAACGATTATCGATAACCAACTAAATTGAATGACGGGCCCCCTTCCAGCCATGTTGCAGGAAGGGGGTTTTTTCATTGCTATTTGCGAGGGGGTGGTGCCCTTGATTGCAAGATGAAAGCTCGATGAAAGGGGAGATGAAAACAGCAAAGGAGTTGAAAAAAGAAGATGTTGCGTCGAATTGGAGCCGTCGTGGCCAGCTTGGCATTCTGCCTGTGCGCCTTATTTTCCTTGTCGCCGCCACAAGCCTGGGCTGATTTTCCCGCATCCTGGCAGGGCGCCAAACCGGATGGCAAATTCACTTACTACAAGCCCCAAGGCGGCCATCTCGTTCAGGTGGAAGGCCACAGTTTCAACGATCCCGACATTCATCCCGAGGTGATCGCAATCCCCTCGGGGACGTATAGGCTGTCGAATGTTGATGCGGTGTTTCTCGATGGGGAGGGCTATAGATACAAGATTGTCGAAAGCCCACAAAAAATTTACAACATCGACCTTCCCTTCGAGAACCCGCCGCCAGCGGGCCGGCTAATCGTACCTCGCATAGATGTGCGATGGTGGGCGCAAAAGCTAAACGGCGATGCGGAATGGGTGGACGAGAAGATTCTTAGCGACCACCTGTATTTTGCAGTGAACAACCTGGTCACAGGCGATTCGGTTGAATGCGTTGACTTCTCACTTCTGTATGTGCTGTGTGGGGCCTGGATTCCAGATGGTGTGCCTTGGGATGCGATGAATCCTTCCGTACATGGGTTAGCAACGACAGCTTTTCCCGAAGCGGGTCTCAACATCGTTTCCGGCGGCCGGGAGTTGAAGGTTGGCGGATCTGTCACTGTTGAGGCAAAGGCATCTGCCTATAATGCCTGGGTGCAAAAGGGCAGGATTAAGGTACGCATTAACGGACAAGACCTCTATGTTTCTCCGCAGCCTTTCCAAAACTCTGAAACGAAGCAGTTAACCTACAAATTTGATAAGGCTGGCAATTACCGAATGGAAATGCTGGCCCGAGATACGGTCAACCGTTTGGCTCAGATTCAAACGATTGACTTTTTTGTCTCTGGGCCGGGGCAACAGACAACTCCTCCTCCGACTGAGACTGCCGGACCAACCGGCTCTGTCGGAGATCCCTACGCTGATTTTGTTGCCTCTCCCGCCGAGTCCAGCGTAGGGGAACAGGTGGACTTCATCGACCAATCGGGCCACCACGACCCGAATGGAATTCTGGTGAAGAAGACCTGGACCATTGAGGGGAAAGCAGATCCGGTGGTTCAACAGAACCCCGCTGGCGTGCCGAAGATCGGCGCCTCCTACACATGGAACAAGGAAGGCGTTTACAAGGTCACGCTGAAGGTGGAAGACCAGAAAGGCAAAACGGCGTCCCGGACCAAGTTGGTACCGGTCATGCCCCCACCCAATCACCCTCCCGTTGCAAAACTGGATTTTACTCCGAAGACGCCCAAAGAGGGCGATTTCGTCACGATCCAGGATCAAAGCTATCATCCCGGAGAGCCCCGCGAGAAAATCGTCAGTTGGGACTGGAAGGTGGATGGGCAGGAGGGCATTACAGGAGAGGGCAACAAAACGGTCCAGTGGGATCAGGCGGGGGCCTACAATGTCACCCTAACCGTCACGGACCAGGATGGGGAGAAGTCCACTGCTACAGTGACTGTGCCTGTAGCTAGTAGCAATCCCATCGCCGTAATCACCGTCAACAGGGAACAGATCATTGTCAAGCATCCGTTGACGATTACTCCTTATCTCTCAAAAGCTTTCGGGGGCCGTACCATCGACTGGACGAAAGACCAGTGGGAGATTATCAACCCTTCAGGCAAGGTTGTCTGGCAGGGGACACAAGAGGTTCCTCCAACCAACGGGGTTGATCCCAATCCCTTCTTTGATGTGCTGGGTGACTGGAAGATCCGGTTGAAGGTGACAGACTCCGGCGGCAAAGAAAGCATGTGGGCCGAGAAGATTGTCAATGTGCGACCGGATACTCCGCCTGTGGCCGACTTTGCGGTAGACAGCCAGTCATTGCGTTTCGTTGTAGACGACACCGAAATCCACGTCCAGGATGGCTCCTATGTGCAGGGGCTTGACGGGGCGGCCGGAGACAGCATCCTCAAGCGGCAATGGTCTTTGTACTATGACAGCGACGGCGACGGGGTGTACGAAACGGAGGTTCCAGCCAATACCCCGGAGAACCCTAACGCTCATTTTATCGTCAACGGAACCAATGACCGGACGCCGGTGATTCGGGCCAAGCAGGTGGGCATGTTCCGGGTCGAATTGCAGGTCTGGAAAGGCTACTTATTTAATGAAGCGCCCCGGCTGACGCTTTCGGCCGACACAAGCGGAAAGCCTCTGAGTCAGAAGGTAGTGGAAGTGGGCAATCTTCCGCCGCATGTGGACTTTCAGATTAACAAGACACCTTCAAAGGTTGAAGTGCTTTATCTCAACGGGACGATGACCAACAAGGATACCAAGATTGCAACGCTTAATCAGGCGAGTTCCTCTATTCAGGCGAAACTGGCAGCGTTGGGGGTTCCCTATCAGTCCAAAACGCAGTATATCGGGGTGACCGGAGAGGCCAAGGGACAATGGCCCTGGGGGGTGGACCCCATTATCAATGCCACCTTCTCGGATAAAAAAGACGACTACTACGCCTTTGCTGGCGTGGGCGGTTCGGAATGGGGGATGCTCGAAAGCAGCGAGCCGAAAAAGGTTACGGTGGGAACGTATGCGAAAGTCGCGTTCTTGTTTCCAAATGGAACTTGGTCGACCGCGACAATCCCTTTTACCGTGCGGGCTACCCATGGACAAACCTGGGTGGATACTGGTTATGGCGGGTATTGGAAACCGGTCGACACCCTGGAAAACTACGAAGATGTCGGCCAAATGGCGATGCTTTCTGATGGTTCCGTGGTGATGTCAATTAAACAATACTCCCTGTGGAGCGGGGACGGCTGGCCCTACTACAAGTGGACCGGGGACCGTGTTGTAAACATAACAAGTTCCGGCTCAATACGGTGGGAGAAGGCATGCCAGGCTGGAACCCAAATCACTGTCCTGGATGACGACACGGTTCAATTGTATTACCCGACCGGAGGTTACTCATCAGGTCATGGAAACCAACTGATTAAGCTGAACGGTATTACCGGCGCCCCAACGGGTTCCTTACAATCCTGGTTCAGTTACGAGACTCCCAAATATCTCCCTGCGGAAAACCAAATCGGGACATTCGTCAACTATGGGTTGTATCAAAACACGATCAACATTCCGGGTCGTGGAGAATACTGGTTTGGGGGCTACAACGCGCCTTTTGCCTATATCAGCATCCCTGACGGTGATTCAGGCTACCTCACCTTCTATTACAGCGATTCCTGGACCGACTACATCAACTGGTCATACGCGAAGAACACCAGTTACTGGGGTTATCCTGGAACAACGGCAGCCTATGGGTGGGGCAGCATCGCACGTGTTGCTGATGCGGATAACCCGCAAAGCGTCGGCAAGGTCCCACAGAATTACCGGAACTGGGAAACCGTCAACGCCTTGAACCAGATGAATTCCCTGTATATCCCCTGGAACCTGAATCAATCCGGCGAGTATTATCAGGCCACAGTCGTTCCCAAAAAATCAGCTTCAGCAACGCCCAAAGTCTGGCCCTATCCGGGTGAAAACATCACCAAGGTCGTACAGGGGAGCCGACGGGTGCTAATGCAGGGGGATCAGGGACACTACTGGTCCTTTATCGAGAGCCTGACTTCAAAGGACCTGCTGAACGCTCTACAATCGATGACATTCACTCCCGGTTCCGCCCGGTACGCGGTTCTCTCTTGCGAACAGCCGATCCAGGAGGATGGTTCCGTCACCTTTAACGATGTTGCCAACTACCTGAATACGCAGGGAATCCGGCTCTATGTCATCGGTCCCTCCGGCACTGCGGTGGTTCCCAATTGGTTATACCGGAACACCGGGGGCAGGCAGGAAACCATCAATGACGATATGCGGATACCGATGCAGCCTATTGAGGATGCGATTCTGGGACTGTTCGACCAAAAGAACACCCGCTTCAATACGGTTCTCGTATATCAGCCGGTCACCATCCAGGCTATCGAGAGTGATCCCGAAAACGACCCCATCACCAGCGGGACGCGGCGGTGGACGTTCGTTCACCATCCCTGGGATGCCTCGACGGGTCTGGTGGAACGGGACTGGGGCCTGTGGGATAAGTCCGCTCAGTCATTGACGGCGCCGCCCATGTGGTTTGACAAACCCGGTCTGTACGATATTCGCTACAAGGTGCAAGATAACCCCAGCGCGAACGCGGCGCTCAACAGCCGCTACCAGAAATGGTCCAACGAGGTCGCGGGGCAGATCCTGGTGCTGCGGCCGCCTGTAGCTGATTTCGATGCTCCGGCGGTGTACCACGGCAGGCCGATTTCGGTGACGGACAAGTCATACAGTGACGACATCTATAGCCACCCGAATCACGGCATTGTGCAGCGGGAATGGCGGCTAAAACCGGAAGGGGCAACGGACTGGACCTACAGAACACTGCCGTCTTCCATCCCGACGCCGGGAAACTGGATCTTCTCCCTGCGCGTCATGAACGAGTTCGGGTACTGGAGCGACTGGACGAACAAGACCGTGCCGGTGCTGAATGCGCCGCCTGTGGCGATGTTCAACGTAAACCCTTATCCGGCGGTGCTAAAGCGCCCGGTGCTCTTCACAAACGCAAGCTGGGACCCCGATAACGACACTATCGTGGCGTACAAGTGGACGGTCAAGAACGCGGCGGAGAGCGTCCTGTACAGCGCTGTCCACACTTCAGGCGGGCCGGATTTGACATTCACTTTCCTGGCGCTGGGCAACTACACGGTGACGCTTGAGGTAAAGGACCAGTACGGGGCATGGTCCACGCCGTATACCCGTACCATCCCGGTGCTTCCCGACAGCCGGCCGCCGGTGGCCGATTTCTCCATCCAACCGAATCCTTGCTTTGTCACGCAACCATATGCCACAACGGATTTGTCCTACGACCCCGATGGGGACGCCATCACAGACTGGTTGTGGGAACTGCGCAGCCCGGACGGCAGCGTCATCGCCGCCTATTCAGGCGTGCAGAATCCGTCTTGGCCACGGTTGGACACGACCGGAAACTACCCCATCCGCCTTCGGGTGAAAGATAGTTGGGGCCTCTGGTCTGGATGGGCCGAGAAGACATTGCAAGTCATCGCCCCGCTGGAAATCCTAGACGGCTCTCTTTCGCCCAACCCCGGTCTGGCTGGGGAGAGAATCTCAGCGTCTGTCTCCACCGACTGGTGGGCAGAACAGGCTTGGCTGCTGGTACCGGCCAAAATCGTCGTCGAGGAAGACGAGATGCTTCCGCCCGACAAAGGGCGGGAGCCGAGTCCCGAGCCGACGGACCGCATTGGCGGCGTAGACTACGTGCGGATTCCGATGACACCGGACCAGCCGGTTGGCAGCCGGAAGAACACCTGGAAAGGGAAATTTATCGTAAACGTGTGGACGCCGGACGGACAGTACCCGGCCCGGTTTTTGGTTCAGCGAAACTCCTTTGCGCCGGATCAGAAACTCGGGGATATCCGTCAATTCGAGGTGAAATACAGTGTCTATGACCTAGTGAAACCGCGTCGTGTGGTCAATCCCCAATAGCAGGAATGCCCGGAGCGCTTCGGCCTCCGGGCTTTTTGCTTTTAAACAGAAGAGAGGAGGTAAGTGTGTATGAAGATCCTGTTGGCCACAGGTGTCAGGCAAATTGACGATGCGGTGGGAAAATTCCCTGATAGCCAAACCGTATGGGCCGGGTACCGGGAAGGGGTGCTGGTGGTGGCGGGTACGGAAAAGCCGGATATTGTCCTGTTATCGGCTTTTCTTCCCGGAGCGGAGGACTTGCAGCCGATCATTTCTGCGCTTCGCCTGAACGGCGCCCGTGTGATCCTGTTGGCGGGCTCATTGGAGCCGAAAGACCCCCTGATCACTCACGCCATTTCCTGTGGGGTCTATGACATTCTCTACAACCCGGTGACGCCCAGGAAGATCAAGCAGGCCATTGACGTTCCGGCCACATACCGGGAGGCCATGTTCGGTCGGGAAGAGAGGGAACAGCCAACTGATGAGGGCAAGTCGGACAGGACAGAACAGGTAGGGGAAGCGGAAACACCGCCGCAGTCCCTTCCGGTGAAAGAGAAGATTGTCCGACTGCCCTCGTTCCTGCGAGGTGAAAAGGCTGAGCCGGGGGAGCCGTCCGTATCTCAACCGCCGGAAATATGCGAAGGGGGCATCTGCCTCCGGGACTTTCAGGCGCAGATCACGCCGCCTGCTCCTAAACGGGCGCAGACGGTCATTGCGGTGCTGAGTCCCTTCTCGTCAGGCAAGACCTTTGTCGCCGTCAATCTGGCGGCCACGCTTTCTGTAACACGGGAAGTGGCGCTTGTGGACCTGGACTTTAGGAGCCAGGGGGCCTGTGCCTGGCTGAATATCCGGAAAAGAAATCTGCCCGGCCTTCTCCAGGGAGAGGCGGAAGGCCAGCGTCCTCGATGGTCGCCCAGGTTACAGGTGTTTGGAGCCGGTCCAGCCTGGAAGGTTCCTGCCGAAACCACGCTGGATACGGTCGTTTCCCGTATTCAAGCCGATATCGTCATCCTGGACCTGCCGCCGGATTCTCGGTTTTGGAATGCCCACGAGTGGGCTGCACAGGCGGAGGAACTGGCAGATCATCATCTGCTAGTCGTTGATCCCGATGTTCGCCATATTGACGCCGTGGCTTCAGCAGAGGCGGTTCTTTCGGATAACAAGGCGGCCTGGGTCGTAAACCGGAGCCGCCCGGAACTGCAGGCGCACATTCAGCCTCTGCTCGGAGACTATCAAGCGATCTACGTCCCTGAAACGCCGCAGGCGCTGCTCAGTATCGCCCTTGCCAAGCCGACAGTTGCCCTGGAACCGCCTCTGCGCGGGTGTTTCGGGAAGATCGCCGAGCGCCTGACCGGGACGGTTGCCAAGCCGGCCGCAAAGAGAGTTGCCCAATGAGCAACAGAAGGGAGGAGCATGATGTATCGAATCCTTGTCGGCCATCCCCATCCGGGCGTACGGCAGAAAGTTGTTGACACCCTCCAGGACCGGTTTTTGATCATCCCCGTTAACTTGAATGAGGTGTACAGCCAGACGGAGAGTGTTGCGCCCCGGCTGGTGCTGCTCGACGCGTATGCCGATGATTCGCTGCTGGAACACCTGCTGGCGACGGGTGTGCAAACGGCGCTTATTGCCGAAGAAGCCAACCTTAACCTGATGCGGAAGGCGGGCCTCTACGATGTGGCCCTGTTGACTCTTCCGCTGACGCCCGGTTGCATCGATGCGGTGCTGGCGGGGGAGAAGACCTGTCCGATTCCCCTGTCTGCTGAGAATCCCATCGACGATGCCCTTCAGCCCAAAGGCAAGGATGGAACGGAAATACCCGGCGAATCTCTTCGGTCGCTGACCGGGACCACGCTGGCCAAGGAATTGATTGTGGTTGGGTCGCCAAAGGGCGGGTCTGGAAAGACCGTTATCGCCGTCAACCTGGCCGCAACGATCCATCAATTGACCGGGCAGAGCGTGGCCCTGGCTGATCTCGACGTGCCCTGGGGGGATGTGCCCGCGCAGTTGCAACTGACGCCGGAGAGGAACCTGCTGGCTTTTCGTTCTTCACCGGAAGTCATCCGGGAAAGTGTTGTCAAAGAGGTGATGCAACGGCATTCCAGCGGGATTTATGTACTCGCCAGCCCGCCCGGAGTTTTCGATGAATCCTTTATTGACCCCAGCTTGGCGCGAAAGATTTTGACGAATCTGCCGCGCTTTTTTGATTATGTGGTGGTTGACACCGGGGCCAACCTGCATGTGCATACCCTGGAGGCCTTCCGCTACGCGACCAAACTCATCTGCGTAACCAACTACGACACGGCCACTCTCCATGACACGACACGATGGCTCAACCAGCTCAAGGCGAGAAACATCATCCATGAACCGAAGGATGTCTGGCAGATATTCAACCGGGTGACGGGAAAGGAAGGAATCGACCTCAATGAGGCCCAGGCTTTTTTGGGCGCCAGTATCGTGAATACGGTTCGCTGGTCCATGAAGATTCAGAGGGCTATCAACCAGGGGAAGATTCCAAGTCAAGCAGACGCTGACTTTGGAGAAGAGATCGCCCGGATTGTTCATCGGCTCTGTCCACAGGCGCGGCAATCGGGCGGCTTAATCGACCGGCTGCGGAATCTGGTGGCCCGGTGAAAGGGGGAATTGCATTGCGGGAAATGTTGCGGCGGTTCCTCCTGGATACCCGTGGCGGCGGGGAAGCCCTCACCTTTGCTGTCGTTGCCATCATTCTCGCCTTTTTCGCCATGGCGATGGTAGAGCCGATTCAACTCAGCCGTATGAACGACAAAGTGGGTATTCTCGCCCGGTATGCCCTCATCCTCGCCGAGTCGAGGGGTGAACTGGACGAAGCAGCGCAAAGCGACATTCGGAGCCGGGCCATGAGCGTGGGAATGGATCCCGACAAGCTGAACATACGATTCCAAGCCATGCGGGATGATGGATCGATCAAAGAGGCGGCCAAGCGGGCCGAGTACGGGGAACGGGTGGCCGTGCAACTGGACTACACGGTAACTTATGACCGCATTACCCTGAACAACCTCCTTGTTTCTTCCCAGACCCGGACGGTCACGTTAAAATCGCCCGTCCTGTCCAGCGTGGCGACGACCCACGAGCGGGAGGGTGGGGGATGATGCGGCGATACCTGTCAGATTGCCGTGGTGGCGGAACGTCGATGGTGGGGCTGATGATCGTCATCCTTCTTCTGCTCGGGTTTGTATCCGCTCTGACGGTGGTAGAGTATCTGGTCAAATACCGGGCCGTCTATAACGCTGCTGACCATGCGTTGATGGCCAGTTTCGGGAGTGTGAAACGGAACAGATTGGCCGAACTTGAAATTGAGATGGACGGTTCCGGCAGCGCCGTCATGGGACTCCAATCAACTCGGCAACGATTTGAGGACGCCTGGAAACGGGAGGTGGAGGCGCTTCGCTATGTGGACCGGGTCGCCAATCCCTCCTCGATGATCAAGGAGTACATCACCTACAACTACGATGCGTCCGGTTACCTGGACGCTGTTACTCCGGCGCCCCATAACCAACCTGTACGTCATCCCGCCGCCTTCATCCGAATCGAGGCAAAGGTGCGGATGACCTTTGCCGGGGAGACCACGATGACCGTCAATGTGCTGACGGATGCGCCCCGGATTAACTCCGGGGAGTTGAGCCGGTTTGTTCGTTAAAAGAAAGGGCGTGATAATTTGTCGATGGCAAGAAGCCTGGCGGTCGCTAAGACGGGAGGAGACGAAGATTCCTGGGAGCAGTTTTTGTTTTGGATGATGGAGAGCATCCGGTGTCCGGGGCGATGGGCGCTCATGCGGAGAATCCGGGACTGGGATGCTCAACTCTTTCAGCACTCCCTCCGGGTAGCCGCATACTCGCGGATCGTGGGCAGAGAGGTATTTGGCTTTGATCAGGACAGAGAACAGCAATTGGTCCTGGGGGCTTTCTTTCACGATACCGGCAAGGTTGGGTGGCCCAACCGGCTGAAAGCGGTTGCAGTGCTGTCAGAGCAGGACCTGCGCTTTATCCGTTGTCACCCGGACACCGGCGCTGATCTGGTCCAGGAGTTCTGGCCTGACGCGCCGGCCACTGTCCTGGAGATTATCCGCAATCATCACGAGAGGCCCGATGGGTCGGGCTACCCGAATGGGACCACTGTTCAGGAACCGATGGCGCTGATCGTGGGCGCGGCCGATATGTTCGCAGCCATGACTGAACCCAGGGACTACCGGCGATTTGCGTTTATGTCCGACAAGGCGGCGGAGGAGCTGCGAACATACGGTTACCCTGAAGAGATTGTTACCTCCCTTGTCCGGCAGCAGAACGAGTGAGGGGGGAGTAGTAGAAATGAGCGTCAAAAAAATCAGGGCAGCGTTTATAATCGCATGGCTGGCCCTGGTACTGGTCGGGTGCTCAGTGAACAATGAGCAACTCAAAACAGGGGAATCGCCGACAGAGGCAGAGACGAAAGCGGCGATTGGTAAACCGGAAAAGGAAGGGACGATCCTATACTTTTACGCCCCCAAATGTCCATCCTGTCAGGAACAGGCACCGATTCTGGAGAAGTGGCAATCAGAACACCCCGAAGCGAAACATATTCAAAAACTAAGCATCACTCAAGAAGAGAACCGGAATCTGGCCAAGACGTTTGGCATGAACGGCATTCCCTTTTTTGTTGTCCTCGACGAGGATGGAGAGACTGTCTATTCCGGAAAGGGTGTCCGCACTGCTGATCAACTAGATGAACTGAATCAACGGTTAGCCGAGTGACCCGGGAGCGTGCCGGGTCTTTCTTTTTTAAACGAAATCATTTTGAGGAGGTACAGGTATGTTCAAAATCGGCATTGATTTGGGTTATGGGGAGGTAAAGGGCATCAACGAAAACGGTCGCCGGGTATTGTTCCCCAGCCTTGTCGGTCTCGGCCACGACCGAAACAGCGACCTGTTCGGCACGGATGCGGAGTCCATGGATGCCCTCCATGTCAAGATTGGCGACGAGGACTACTTTGTCGGCAACTTGGCTAGGAAGGAGAGCCTGGCCGGCGCCAGCGTCACCCTGGAAGCGAACAAGATCAACCTGCCGGAAACGCGGGTGCTGATGGCCACGGCAGCGGCGTTGCTGCTGCCGCAGGGAATCATGCCGGTTCACCTGGCCACCGGGCTTCCGCTGGAGGAATACGAGTCCCAGAAGGCGGAGTTCCATCGTTACCTGAACAACTTCATCGCCACGGTTCAGTTTCTTGGCGGCCCGATGCAGGGGGAGACGCGCACGGTCCGCTTCCTTGATGTGACTATCATCCCGCAGGGGCTGTCAGCCATGCAACTGGCCCTCTACGATAACAACAAGCCGAAGTTTGACGAGGTGGCCCGGCCCGGCAACCTCTTCGCCCTGATTGACGTGGGCTTCCGAACGACCGATTTTGCCGTGGTGGAGATCGGCCAGAACAAGCGGCCCATGCTGCGGAAGGAACTCTGCGGGACCGCCAATGTGGGCATGTCCAGCATTTATCGTCCGCTCCAGCAGGCTTTCAACAAGATGACCGGACGAATCCTGGAGGAGCGGCACATTCCCCGCATCCTGGAAGAGGGGAAGATGTTCTTCCGGGGCAAGGAAATCGACCTGCGAGATGGCATTCGCAAGGCGCGCGCCCAGGTGGCCCGAGAGATCCGGAACCGGGTGCTGTCGGCATGGAAGTCGGAAGCGGACCTGATCCGCCGCATCTTTCTGGCTGGCGGAGGCGGGGAAGCCCTCGTCGATCATCTGGCCGACTTGCACCCGGTCATTGATCTGCTGGATGATGCCCAGATGGCCAACGCTCGGGGATACCTGGAAGCGGCCCGGATGAAGGAAGGCAGGGAAGCGGCGGCAAAAGTGGGCGAAAAGTGATGAGGGACAGTTATGGCCAAGTATACTGTCAGCATCCCGGACGGATGCGAACTGGATACGAAACTCAGGAACATGCCCAACGGTACCCGGTCTGTCTGGCTGCGGGAAACGCTGCTGAGAGCCGTACAGGCGGACGCCCAACACCAGGCGGTCATGGCGGAACTGGCTGCGATCCGGAGTGTCGTTGAGGAAATCCGCCGGGATGGGGTGATCGCGCAGCCGTCCTCACCTTTACCGGAAGAGGACAATCCCTTCACAGACCTTTTCGGGGAGTTTCTTGATGATGGGGACGGTTAAGCCTGTAACCCCTCTCGCGCCTTATACAGAAAGGCGTAGAGCCTCATCCGGTATACCTCCCGAAAAACCGTTGGGATACCGCCAAAAGCCGTGAAATAAAGGGAAAACGGAACATTAGGTATACCTCGGCTCTGAAAGCCTGTCAATCGCCGGAATGCAGGTATACCTCAACATGCGAAAACCTTTGCCTGATAAGGGGCTGGGTAGGATGCCATTAATGAATGGAGGGTCTTTATGGACAAGCCACCTTTCCCATTGTTTTTGGAAACCATGCAGGACTTGAAGGTCCGCATCAGCCGGATGGAACAGGTGATCGCGGAAAACGAGGATGAAGTATCCGAAGACAAAATCTATCGCGCCTTCTCCGATTTTCTTGATCACGCACTGGCTCCTGCGCAGTCGGCCACACACAGCGTGTTTTCCTGGGCCGCTAAACGGTTGATGCACCAACACCCGCTGCGAATTGCCTATCCCGGCGGGAACCTCGAAGTCATCCGGGATGGAGTGATTCGGATTACTGTTCCAGAGCGGACGGAACGGTTGGAAACATTTTGTGACATGAAAGGGAACTTGAAATCTAATGCTTACAGGGCGGCCTGGGAACGGTGGGTCGGCTATGTGATAGGCGCTGTCCGGATTGCGAAGGAAGAAAGACGCCTGCCGGACGGACTCCCCTGGAAGAAGACGCTGGTTGTGGTTCATTTTTATGTTCCAACGAACGTCCGCTGGGATCCCGACAACCGCACTATCAACATCATCTTAGACACTGTTGTCTCTAGCCGGTTGGCCGTGGACGACAGTTGGGACAAGATGGTGCACATGGTTCAGGGCTTCTACGACCCGGAAAACCCACGGACGGAAATCTATGTGATTCGGGACGGATTAGCCGTCGGAGAGGCCTTTCTTTGCTCCTTGACGGCAGCGGTTGAGCCTTAATCTACCCCGTGGAATCAGGTCGACTAAGGCGATAAAAACGGCCTAAACGTATAAGAAAAACAAGGTAGGGTTTCCACCTCGTTTTACCTGTAATTTCGGGTAAAGCAAGTGTCCTTGCACTACCCCCTTTTCTAAAGCCTAAAAGGATGGGATATTTTCGCTTTGACACAAACGTAGGATTTCGGCCGGAAATGCTTGCTGGACAAGGGTTGTGCCCTTGTCTTACGTGTTTTACGGCTGAGCGGCGATTTGAGGGAAAACAGAAGGCGCTAGGCCTTGAAAAATGCCTATTCGTACAGGTTTGAATCATATCCCATCCGGCTAGAGGGGGGAGCGAAAAGGAAGTAAGGGGGGTTCCTGAAACGAAACAGCCCATTTCGGGGCGACGCCGAGAAGCGCGACAGCGATTCGAGGTGTCGCCCCACACTCCCCCCACCCCCACCGCCGCCTCCCCATCACTGCAACAAAGCCCCGGCAGACGTGCGGCGGCACACGCGACAGCGGGGGACGCGGCACGTCTGCCTGACCATGCAACCCCAACCGGCAATGGAAGGAGAGAGCGATGGGCCGACACAAGGGAATCACGCTTACCGAGCGGGACCGGGACGTACTGAAAAGCATCCTTCGTTACCGCGTTCTGACATTGAACCAGATCCACCGGCGCTTCTTCGGGGGCCGGGTGCAGTATCACCAGAAACGACTGAGCCAACTGGTCGAGGAAGGCTACCTGCGGGTCGAATACCTGGGCGCAGAACCGGGGACGCGAAACAGTTGCTCTGGTTCCGGCCGGGAAGCCAACTGCTACGTCCTGACCGGGCGCGGCATGCGCGTTGCCACCGAGGGCGACGAGGACGAGTCCTACCGCAGGGCGCACGACAACGCCCCCGAGAACAAGTTCCAGCTTCGGCGTCTCGTGGACATCAACGAAATCTTCGTCCGGCTCTACGAATACGGCATGGACGATTGGCAGTGGCTTTCCTCACGAGAGGTCAAGAAACAGTGGCATGTGCCCGCCAAATTCCAGTGGGCCGCCGGGGGCCTGCAAAGGGGGGAGCAGGAAATGTTGATCTGGTATCTGGCGCCGTTGCCCGAAGGGAAGCGTCCCAAACGAAAGCGCATCGAACAGGACGGAGAGGACACCATCGAAATCTTCGAGGGCGACCCGGTGCGAAACACCTTCCGGCAGATTGCCGACACCGCACAGAAGAGCCTCGTGCTGGACGTGGCCGTCCTCTGCAAGGACTGGGACACCTGGCAGAACACCGTTCAAGGATACCTGAACCTCCCGCTCCAACAGCGCCCCGGCGTGCGCTCTCTGCACATCTTGCACATCACCCACCTGGATTACCTCCTGGCCCACCTGAACGGTTGGCTAAAGAAGCCAGCAGAAGGCTTGCTGGAGAAGGCGCTGCGCCCGCCCCGGAGCGCAGAGGTTCACGCCCGGTATGTCACCGAGGATGAGCAGAATTTCGTCGTCGACGCCACCACGGGCGACATCATCCACCTGCTCCATGCGGAAAACCGAATCGCCAACCCGAACACACGGGAGCGGGAGGGCGTCATCGTCGCCCACCACCCCAACTATCTCGGCATCCTGAGCCCCGCTGTCCTCGACCGGGCCAGGGTGGAGGTTTTATCCGAGCGTCCCCAACCCGAACAGACCACCCGCCAGCGGCCCCTGCGGCAAGCACAGCGGGCCAATGCAGAACCCAGCAAGCGTGTCGCCTTCGGCATTCCGGAATCGGAGCGCAACCGCCTCTACGACCTTGCCAGACAGGCCGACACGAGCCCAACCGAACTGTTGCGGACCATCACTCGAACCTTTCTACGGGAACAGGGATAACACTCGTCGAAAGACGAGTGAGACAACATCGAACAGTGTTCGCAGAATATTAGAACGTATGTTCTCAAAAAGAAGCCTTCGTGCTACACTTAACGGAGGGAGGCGATCAGATGGACGCAAAGACGCAGGCTTTTTTCCAAAGGAACTACCTGTGGCGGCCGATGCTCCTGCCGGAGCACCGGCTTGGGACGGCTGCAGCCGCAAGGGCTGCAATGACGGAAGAGGAGCCGGTAGCGGCGCCCTCGGAGGAACGACGGGAAGAGATGGAGCGGCTGCTATGCGAGGCCATGCGGCAAGGCGAGCCGTTGCGAATACGGGTACGCAAGGGAAAAAGAGGAGAGTGGATTGAGTGCATTCCCGTGGGAGCGGGAAAGCGCCTGAGAATCCGGCAGGGGGAGTATGAGCGGGAGATTCCCCTGTCCGACATCCTGGACGTGGAGGAATAGGGGGGAAGGCGAATCAAGGCTAAGACCCATGTGGCGGCTGGCATTGCCGGAACACTGGCATTGCTGCCGCCTGTTGACGGCACAGAAGAACTCTTTTTGTCCCTTGGCTTGGCAGCTTTGGGAAGCCTGCTGCCGGATTTGGATGAACCGAATAGTGTGATCAGTCGCCGGTTGCTTCCGCTGCCGGTTTTTTTACGCCCCGTTGCCATCTTTCTGATGGGAGTCGGGGCGTTGCTCTTGGCATTGACAGGTGGGGCGCCAACGGGGGTTGGCGTACTGGGTGGGATATGGTTGATGGGGGCGGCGCGATATCCGCACCGGACATTTACCCATTCCCTAGTCGTCGGGCTCCCTATTGTTGCGCTCATGGCCCTCCTTGTGGAGCCCGCCTGGGCTTATCCCCTTGGAAGCGGCTATCTTACTCATGTGCTCGGCGATGTCCTTCACGAATCGGGCGTGCCATTGTTTTGGCCAGTGAAAGGAAAGAGCAGAACCCCCATCACATTGGGACATCGATGGTGGGGTGTCGAACCGCTTTTGCAAGTGGCCGCAATCTGCTTCAGCATGGTATTACTCGTTGAGCGCCCAGAAATGCCGCAATGGGTGGCGCGGTTCAGCGGTCTTATCTGACTGCTCCGGCCAAACCTTGGTTTCACACACTTTTCAGGTTCATCGCATATCATTTGGATTACTCGGGGTTCAACGAGTGAATATGCGATATTTCCAAAAGCTTGCAAAGGAGTGGTGTTCATGATTCAACGCATCTTCGCTCGTCGAGAACCTAGCACCGTCGAAAAGGCCATTCTGAACCGGGCCGAAAAGGACGTAAAGCACCTGCTTTTCGGCTGGATGGAGAAGCGCCAGGAAAAACAAATCGCCGGTTCCCTCCGCGTCCTGGGTCAGTATTACGCCCAGGAGATACAGAGGAGCCGGCTTCCAGGGTAACGACGAGATGAGAAAACACGATGAAACCCCGGCATCCTAATCAGGACCGGGGTTTCATGCTTTTTGACGCAATGCAATCACTAAGGATAGAGTCATGTTTATCGCTTCTCCGCACTGGCTCATAGCTGGATAGCGGAACGGTGCTTCCTACCGCTTGACTCCCTGACCAATATGAGTCTGCCATCGTCACAGGCGGCCACCCGATACCGTTCTCCCTGGTGGAGGATGAGGTAGCCCGGCTTCAGGCCCGATTGCTCGATATCTGCCGACAGGTCGACAAAGATTTTGTGCCATGTCTGGCCGCCATCAATGCTGACTTTCAGCGTGGTGACTGTGGACTCGACGCAATCGGTGTCGGGGTAGACCCGAGAAACTTCCTGATAATCGAACATACAATCGCCCCCTTTGGGCTAATTGTATCATGAATGTCACGTTGGGAACGTGCGTTCCAATATATCCAAAATTGATGTTATCCGATGCTGGATATACAGTTTAATTATGCTAGTAAGTTCAAGGCTACTTGGTGAATAATCGATGCTCCATGTAAGAAAGTCGCATACAAGGCCTAACAAGCACAGGCCGACCATGGATGGGAAAATTCTCTTCATTTTTAAATCCCCCTTGTAATATTAGGTTTGAGGCAATGTTACGCAATGAGTGTAAAAAATTTTTTTGTTGTCCTCAGCTCATTGACGATGAGTTTGTAGTTAAAAGTGGGAGATTAACATACTTTTTTTTAACCAGTTATTCTTAAACAAAGCAATATTTTTGGGCATATTGTCACGGATCTACAAATAGCCATAAAGGATGCCGGTAAGCCACTTGTGTGCTTCCCGGCATTTTTTATTGAGGTGGGAACTCAAACGGACGTAAGGAAACCGTAGATATCCCACGCCAAATTAATAAAGGGAGGTAGAAACATGGACGACACCATCCTCATTCCTCGGGCCGCCCAAGAGATGCTGGCTCGGGACAGCACAAACCGTGGAGACCGGGAACGCCTGGCGCTGTTTTACATCCTGGGTAGCGTGTCAAAACTCAAACGGATGCAGACGCGAATCTATGATTTCAAGGAGCGCCAGATCATCCCGGAGGTACTGTCACAGGCGGACTTTTCCCATGGCGAACGGTGCATGCTCAAACTGGCCTTTCATCTGTACAACGGATGGGAGTGCCCTTCGGTACGAGACTTGTTCTCGACCTTCGACGAGGACTTTCGTACCATCGCCCTGAAGGCCATCGCCATTCGCTTCCGGTGGTCTGAACTGGTCTTCGAGCCGGAGGATGGAGCATGAACAACGCAGCCATTGGCATGATCCTGATCAGTTCGGGGGGATACGCGGCGGGTGTGTTTTTCCCGGAACAGAACCGGATGCTTTTCCCCCTGATCCTGCTGGTACTGGCTGCGGGCGGATATCTGGCAAACCGAAAGAAAAATGACCAAACGGCGCGCCTGTTCGGTGTGGCCACGGTCGTCAACATCACATGGCTGGCATCCACCTACGCACAGGGCCTCACCCTGCCGATGGCGGAACGTCTGGCCGCAATCCCATCACTGTCGGGATGGGCAAGGCGCATCCCGGTTATCGCCGCCTTGGCGCCGCCGCTGCTCCTCTCCACCGGAATAACGCTGGTCTTCGTCCGGCAGTCCCAAGGGGAGAAGATGCAGGCCAGGATGCGGCAAATCACCGATGCCGCCCGCCAGCAGGGATGGATTGCTACTCTCCTTTCACTGGGAAAAACAAATACGATAATAGACCTTTCCTATATGGACGTGGAAATCTGCAAGGATGTCGATACAAATGAGCCGGTCGCCCTTACTGGGAAGGACCGGTTTTTGCATACCGGCATCTTTGGCCCCACCGGCTGCGGCAAGACGAGCAGCATCATCAAGCCGATGGCCTATCAGGACCTCCAACGCATCGCTGATGGCCATAAACTGGGCCTGACCTTCATCGAGCCCTCCGGTGACCTTGCCGAGTGGGTTGCCGAGAAGTGCGATAAGCTGAACATCCCCTGCGTCCACGTTGACCCGGAACGGCCCGACACGAAGAAATTCAACACCATGCAGGGCAAGGACAACGACGTGGCTGAGGCCACCCGGGCAGTTCTCAAGTCCATGTTCGGGAAGCAGGAGGCCTTCTTCGCCACCGTCCAGGAGACCATGGCTAGAAATACAGTTCTGCTTCTCAAGCGCATCCACGGCGATCACATCGACTTTACGACGGTCATGCGCATCCTCCGCAACACCAACGAACTACAACAATCGGTCAGCCTGTATAAACGGATCCGCGGCAACGATGACCTGGCGGAATACTTCGATGCGGAAGTCTTCGGCTCCATGCAGGACAAGCTCTACCAGTTCGCCGCCGGCCTCCGGCAGCAGATGGCAGATATCGGAACCAACGAACTGCTCCAGCGGGTGATGAACGGCCCCTCCGATATCATCCTGGATGACCACCTGGAGAGGGGCGGGCAGGTGCTGGCCGTCAACACGGCCATGGGACCTCTGGGGAAATTGGGGGACGTGTTCGGACAGTTTGTGATGATGCACATGCAGAACGCCGTCTTCCGGCGCGACGGGGATGAATGGACCCGAACGCCCCATGTACTCTATGTGGATGAGTTTCCCCGCTACATCAACCCCGACTTCGACCGCTTCCTTACCCTCGCCCGCAAGTACCGCTGCGCCGCCGTGCTGGCATTGCAGAACTCATCCCAGTTGCTTAAGGCGGACAGCCGGGAGTTTCGGGAAACGGTCCTGGCCAACACGCGCAACAAAATCTGGTTTGGCGGCCTGCCGGAGTCGGACGCCAAGTGGGTTGAGCGGGAGTGCGGCATGGTGGAAGTCATCGACACCAAGAAAAGTTTCGACCATCACCCGATCCTGCCGTCTGTTTTTCCGGAGCGGGTGCAGGAGAGCGCCAAGCTGGAACCGCGATTCCATTACACAAAGGTGATGGAGTTGGATTCTTTCCACATTATCCACAAACGAATCCAGAACGGTCGCCCCATGGCGCCGGGGGAGGGTGTCTGCTCCTTTATCCGGGAGAACGACAAGAAGAAGCCGGTATCTCCCATCCGGGATGCCCTGAATCGGTTCCGGGCGTTGGAGGAACGGATGGAGGCATATACGGCCCAGGGCGGCAGCCAGGAAGAAGCGTTGGATTTGCTCCAGGAAACGGCCCGGTTGAAAGGGGAGGTATTCCGGCTTGACTCGATGGTCAGAGAGAAAAACCGCTGGCCCTGGGAGAAAGCCGCCTCGCGGGTGATGGAGGACATTGTTCGCCGGGCTATCGACCAGTTGGAACGGTGGGAACAGGTTCTCGCCATGCCAGCGGAACCGGGTGAAGAGAAACATGAGGAGGTGACGACCAGTGAAAAGGAAGTAGCTATGGCGTCCGAGGCGATTATTCCGGAAGCACAGCCAATCGTGTTTCTGGACGATGATCTAGCAGTTGGGGGCCCAACCTCGAACACGCAGCCTGTTCCCGTCGTTTCATCAGAAGCGCCTGCCGCTCCGGTTCCGCCGATTGAACCCCAGAAGGAGAACGTACCGCAACAAAAAAGCACCGGGGCGATGCCTCCGGTGGATGTGTCCCAACTCAAGGTGGGGAAGCGGATTCCGGGGTGGACCTGTCCCCTCTGTGGACGCTCCCTGATTCTGCGCAACAGCAAGCATGGATTGTTTGCCGGGTGCTCCGGCTTTATCGAAACCGGCTGCGCCGGAAAGACGAAACTGCCCAAAGAAATGCTGGAGGAGATCCGGCGCCTGCAGGCGGCCCAAACAGAGGGCCGCTAAAATATTTGAAAGGGGTTTTTCATTATGACGACATCCAACCTGATTACCATGTTCCGGCCGGAAGGCTTCTCCTACGAACATAGCCGGCCGGCGGAAAGCGCCTGGGTGGAGATCTACCGGGCCAAGCAGAACGACATGATCGTCCAGGCCCTGGCGGGGGGCATTGAAAAGCACCGTATGCCGGTGCGTAAGGACGGGAAAATCGAAGAGACGGAACAACCCTGCCTGATCGCTTTGCCCGGCGATGACATTAAGGTGATCATCCCGATGCACTTGAGCGGAATGACTCGGGAGCGGGACTTGCAGCAACTGGTCGGCGCCAAAGTGGCCTTCAGTGTTATTGCCGTCGACAGGGAATCTGGCCTGGTTGTGGGTTCCCGCCTGGGGGCCTTGGAGAAGATGGCCGAACGCACCTGGAAGGAACTCAAGGTGGGCGCGATCCGTGATGCGGTGGTTCGCAAGGTGAACCGGGTGCAGGCGTACCTAGACCTGGGCGGTGTCTATGTCTGGTTGAAGCCCCAGGATGCCGGACACACCTACATCCCCGACATGCGAGATTCCTTCAAGGTGGGCGACGTGGTGCGGGTCCATGTGACCGAACTGGACCGGGAGAAGCAGAGCGTCAAGGTCTCCTTGAAGCCTCTGGTGGAAGATCCGTGGAACCATGTGACCCGGCGCTACCTGGTCAAGGGGAAATACCATGCCCGTGTCACCAAGACCATGGAAACGGGGTTCCTGGTCACTCTGGCCTGCGGCGTGACGGCCTTCGTACCCCATCCTCGCCACCGGCGCTTGATGATTGGCGATGAACTGGTTGTCCAGATCCGCAAGATTGATCCCCAGGAGCGCCGCATCTGGGCAGTGGTTCCCAATCCCAACCGGGGAGGTCAGCGCAAATAATGGTGGAAAAGAATCGGATGCCTTTTCTCGTCGGTGGACGAGTGGAAGTACATTGGACAAAGAACGGGGCAGGTCAGGGGATTCCCCTGACCCTGCTGCCGGCCGAGAAGCAGGGATATGCGGGGCGGATTGAGCGGGTGCTTCAATCCGTCCGGTATGCCACTGTCTGGCAGGTGGCCCACATGGCTTTCGACGGAAGGATGGAGATTGCCCGCCGTCACCTGGATGCGCTGGTGCGCGCCGGTTTTCTGCAGCGTCACCAGATTGTCGTTCCTTTCACTGGAGAAAAAGAAAAACCGTCTGGTGACGGCAAAGAAAAGGAACCGCTCTTTCACCTGCTGGCCAGCCGGGAACTCTTTGCGCCATCGGATGAAGAAGATCGGCCGGCGCCGCCCAGGGCCGGGGTGTATTTCTATAACCTGAGAGGGATTGTTCCTAAGGAGACAGACAGTGTGCTGCTGAAGATCCTCACGGCGAATCAGTTGGCGGCTAGATTGGCTAGAGAATCTGTCGATTTCGAATGGGCTGTACTTGGTGGTCGACCGTGGACGGCGGTAGTGAAGACCATTGCAATGACGTATCATGTAGCTGTGCTTCAGCGGGTTCAGGGTGAGATTGACCGCATTGTAAATGACCTCCGCTGGATGACGGACGAGAAAGTCCTGTTTATTCTTCCGGATAGGAGTATGA
>NZ_WXEY01000028.1 GCF_009877425.1 Heliomicrobium undosum
TATCATGTTATTCTTCCCCTTTTTCGCCTTTGGTAGCGATTTTTCCTTTTTTCAATCATTTGGCGCAAAAAAGAACCCCCGAAAAAGTCGGGGGTCCGCCAGTTTAGTTATTCCACTGGTTGATATCAATAGAGGTCCTTGACTCGATATTGCCGGGATTGACCATCGCCGGCGGGAGATAGACACCAACCGAATAGACTCGTGTTGACGTTCCATCTTGGGCGGTGACGATGATTTTGAACCAGTTAACGCCTCCGACCGTCAATGTCATTTCGAAGGGATTTTCCCCTCGTTCATCCTTCTGCACCGTTTGACCATTTACGCTAATCGTTGCATCAGGGTCGGCGGCTTGCAGGATAATCGGAAGCTTATAGCTATAGGTTGAGGCATCCAACAAAGGCGCCCATTCGGTGACATTGATCATGTAGTAATCGTCTTTACTGTCATGGAGTGTTGGATTCAATTCTCCATAGTAGGTAATCAGCCCATCACTCTTATACTCGCCGATAATCAACTTGCTAAGGTCCGCAATGCTCTTAAACAGGACCGACACGTTTGCACCGGTTGACATGTCGCCGTAGGTCGCAGTAATGGTCGCTGTACCGGCGCCGACGCCGGTGATCTTCCCTTCGTCTTTGTTGACGACAACGACGTCCTCATTATCAGATTGGTAGATAACAGCAGCATCATGGGTGATGTCCACTGAAGTGTCATCGGTGAGTTCCGCCATTAACCGAATCGGTTGATTTGCGTTCTTATATAGCGAGTATTCCGCCTTATCCCAGTATATGCTTCGCACGGTTGCTTCCACCACGTTGATGACGGCTGTTTTGCTAATGCCGTTTATGGTGGCGCGTATCACCGTTTCCCCGGCGCTCTTCCCTTCGATAATACCGGGCGTTGTTACGTCAGCCACCGACCTATTATCCGCTGAATAGGAAACAGATGAGGTAACATCGGCGGTGCTTCCATCAGAGTAGGTGGCAGTGATTCGGAAGGTTTGCGTTTTTGTCTTAATGACTGTATACGGGGAGCCCTCCCAGGTGAGGTCCTTGATCACCGGCGAGCCTACAGTCACTGAAGCTTCCTGGCTGACGCCGCTGAAAGTAGCTGTCAGAACTGTAGTGCCCTGCATGTGGCCCATGATCATACCGCGGTTTGCAGTCGCGATATCCGCATTGGCAGTAGCAATTGAGATGTTGGGGTCAGTGGTTATATCCAGTGAAGAATTGTCTGTGTATATTGCGCGAATCGTGAAGGCCTTGCTTTCCCCATCGGGCACCGCGTAACGTGTCTGGTCCCAACTGAGCGCCTTTACGGCAGCCGAGGTGACCGAGACAGTGCAGATGGAACTAAACCCACCGTACACCGCTGTCAGGTTGGCGGCCCCCTCAGATTTGGCTGTGATAACCCCCCCGCTGATGGTGGCAATATTTGAGTTACTGGTCTTGCAACTGATTCCCGGGTCATAAGTGATATCTTTTGTGGATCGATCACTGTACTGCGCCGTTACCGTCACATTCTGTGTCGCGCCTTTCGGCGCCGTATAGTTGTTGGAGCCCCAGGTGATGCCGCAGAGCACGGGAGCGCCGACTGTTACATTTGCCGTCGCGCTCTTGCCGCCGTAAGCAACTGTCACGGTCGCCGTACCCATTTGAACGCCCGCTATTGTCCCGCCGGCTATCGTGGCGACAGTTTCGTCGCTGCTGTAATAGGATGTGTTGTAATCTGTGGATACATCGAGACTGGTATTATCGTTGAAATAGGCGGTCACTTTGACGTTGCCCTTCATCCCCGCAGCAACGCTGTAACTGCTCTGATCAAAAGCGATGGAACTGACCTGGGGCACGAAGGTGATGGATGCCGAAGCGGTGTCGCTTACATTGTTGGCGCCGTCCATGAATTGAACGTAGACCCACTTGAGCCCGCCCCTTCCAGGCAAGGTGTAGGCGCGTGAAGTGGCGTAGGCTTCCCACTGCGTCCAATTGATCCCGTCGTTGGAAAAGCGCATCAGCTTCACACCTGTTCCGTTGGGGCCAGGATCCTCGGCTGACAATGTCAAGGAAACAGCGGGAGAACCGGTGGTTGCCGCTCCTCCGTTGATGGTCACGCTGCCGTTCGGCGCTTTAATATCACCGCCATAATGGAGTGGAAAATGCACTTCCTCCTTCTTCCCAGCACGGACATCCACGTTTTGGGTCAAACTTTCGTACCCAGGCTTAGAGGCCGTCACAAAGGCCAACCCAGCAGGCACATTCTCCAGGAGAAAATCGCCGTTGCGATCACTCGTGGTAGACATCAGTCCCGGAATCTCCACTGTAGCCCCTTCCAGGTTGCCCCCGTTTTCCTTGTCCTTCACTTTCCCACTGATCGCGCCGGTGCTAGCGGTCTTCTTCACCCCGATCAGCAGTTTAGCAAAATCGATAGCAAATCCGTCTGGGTAACCTGTTTCATCATCGTCAAATTTGACTGTCAGTTTTCCGCTGAGCAATAAGGGGTGAAATTCATCGGGGATGGGAATGGTCACCAACTGCCCTCTTGGGCCGCTCTGGGCCAGGGAGTTAATCGCAGGTTCCATGAAGTATGCACGCTGGCCGTTGAGCCACACCTTGTACTTTGTGCCGAAACGGGTTGCCTGAAAGTCATCCAGATACAACTGTAGCATTGCCTTGTCAATGCCCTGTTTGTAGATCGAGTCTTTGTACTGGCTAAAGTCGATGGTGATGGGAACGGTTGTCATCGCAGTGGGATACCCTTGACTGACTACGGTATAGTTATTGCCAGACTTTTTGATTGTTGCTGTCATGCCGCTGTAGCCGTCATGTCCCTTATGCTCTTCTGTATCGAGATTGGGACGCAAGAGTGGATTCGTTTTTGCTTTGGAACCAATCATGATCACATCTAAGCCGTTCGGCTCGTCAGCAGGCTTGGTCCGCGGCGGAAAGGGGTGCGTATTCTTCGTCTTTTCACCACTAAAAGGATCGAAGCCCTGGTCCCAACCGGTAGCAAAGTTGTCGATATCCCCTACGCGGATCATAAAATCGGCTTCCGGCGTTTTCTCCATAGCAACATACTTGTCACGCCAGTTGCCGTTGTTCGCGTCTTGGGATGGCCCGTAATACTTGGCGCCACTTGCCGCCCATGCGGGGGAAAGTCCCGTCAGGCCGGCTGCCCAGAAGGCGCAAAGGGTAACCAAGCTGAGCAACTTCTTCCAATGTCCCATCTCTCGTCTTCGGTCTCCGTCTTAGGGAGCCCACGAAGACTTCACCTCCCTCGCTCTTTTTTCATCTAAATAATCTCCGGTCATAGACACATTCACGACGACGCCTCATGCAAAATCTAATAGGAGTCACTTCGACGGGGGTTTTTCGCGTTCCTATCGTGCTTCCGTGATTAACGAAAAATTTATATAGAATTTAACTGCTCCTCAGCGCGGGCATTCGATTTATTTTAGAAGTTCAAACTCCCATTCCATAGTCGTGATAAAGCTGCCATTATAAAACCTTTGGGAGTATTCCTCATGGTTCTCTTTCAATTTGACGTTAAATCCGGAGGTCACTTCTAAGTCACGGGAAATACCGGCAGCTGTTTGGGCGGTCACGGTGAATCTCAATTGAAAAGAATCAACCGGTTCGCTCCCGATCTCCGGAATGGTAGGCAGGTATATTTTCGGATTTTGTCTTTCCTCTTCAATAAATGAGGCACTCTCTTCTTCACTGGAGTTGTTGGTGATCGCAATGCCGACAGACGGGTTTAACAGAAAAAAACCGCCATCGGGAAGCCTGTTGCCCGGACTCGTAGACGTCCATCCAAAATCATTGTTATCGTCGATCTCGGAAATATCCAGGTATGTATAGTAAGAAAGATCGCTTCGAATCGGCTCTATACTCCCCGATTCGTCTTCCACTTCCCAATTTGTGCTCCCTGTCATCAGTGGCGGGGTAATGGACGACTCGCTTCGCAGTGTGTATGCTTTTTGTTCGTTTAACTTGCACACCACTTCATATAAGTACTGTTCCGCCCCTGCCTCCGCCGCATAGCGGGCGACAATATCATTTTGCCGGTTTCTGTCCGAAAGGAATTCCGAGAGAGTGCCTTCGATTAACACGGTCGCCGTCGTCATCATGACAATCGCGATCAACAGCACCAGAATGATTGAACCTCGTTCCGTGTCGTCAGGTTTCCGCAACGTCAAGCATCTCTCTATTTCATTCGCCATAGATCAAGACCTCATAGTTTACTTTATCTTCTTCCTCTACCACACCATCGGGTGAATCCGGGAATATCGTTACAATCAGTTTGTTCTCGCCGCGGTTCAACGCCTCCATCTCTATTGTGTCGCCATCGGACAAATTCTTTTTTTGTCCATTTAAAATTGCTGCTACATCATATGTGTTATCGTCGTAATCCGCTTTAAGGGAAATCCTAACGCCTGCTTGTCCGGTGGCTGAATAATAAAATATGGATGGATTAAAGCGGATATTTGTTAACACGCTCGATAAGGTCAAACCGTCAATGCGAGCCAAGGGGCCATAGACTCTGCTCGCGATAGACGTCTCCAGTACGGTCTCCTCACCGTGAGCGCTGCTATCGCAATAACTCATCGCGACAGTGAGCACATTTTTGCCAGTCATATCAAAAAACGGGCGTCCATTAAGCCGATTGACTTGCAGATCAGAAACATTGGTTCCGTCAATAGACAGGACGTACCGTCCGTCGCCATCGGCGTCAGTTAGCAAATACGTCTTGATTCCGTTGGGGGTAAACAACTCGTTATGTAATACCAACTGAGTGCGATTTGGCGAGGAGAGACTGTTTATGTCGACTTTCCGAGCTTTCTGGGCATCCCGGAGGAGATTGTTGAGTTGATCATAGGCGCCCGAACGGGCTTCGAAACTTTTGCTTTCTCGCTCAAGCACGCGAGTGTTCATTTGAATCATGGCGTAGATGGCTGTAAAGGAAATCGACAGAATTGCAACCACCGTCAACATTTCCACCAGGGTCATGCCACGCTCATCGCTTTTTATCCGGCGCCCCATACTGATTACCTCGTTTTGACAAAGGTGGTCAATTGAACTGACTGTTGTTCGACCGCCGGTGCTGCAGCCGGCCAAGAGACGGTAACGGACAGTTGAAGCAATTGATTGTCATGCAAATCTTGCTCAACCCCATCTTTGCCTACTGAGGGGGACTTGTCGTCGATTCCCCTAGATGTGACAACCAGTTTCGAGTGAAAGACCATGTTGTTTCGGGGAGCGCTATCGGGTATGACCGGGATGGTGTATAGTGCCCACTCACCATCCGCTCCTTTTCTATAGAGATGACCACCCGAATCAAAGAGATGATCGCGCGAAAATTCTTCTTTATACCGTTCCAACTGTTCCGCCGCGAAGGCCAGCGCCGTTGTCCTGTTTTGCTCCTCTTTCCCCCGGAAAGTGGAAAAAATGTATGCGTTGGTGGCGGCAAGCACGATGATGGACAAAATCGTAAGGGCGATCATCGACTCCAAGATGGTGAAACCCTGTTCCCTACTCTCCATAAATCCCTCGCCGATTTTTGTACAGATTTAGCTTATTTATTTTCATACTACCATTTTTTAGCGAAACGGTCTAGGCGTCAGCATGGTTTTCCCTGTCCGGCGGTTCGCCTTACGCGCCTATGTCATTTTAACATGCTATCTGCTGGCACGAAAAAGGCCCGCTTGCCGTCCGGCTGCGGGCCTTTCCTTTCAGCATCGCTGCTGGTTCACTGCTGGCTCACCGCTGGCGCACGGGTGACGCCAGATACCCAGGGTAATCGTAGGCGATAGGCTCGTCAAAGGTCACGTAATCGACGTTCACCATCAGCAGGAGGTAACGTTTTCCCGTTTTGGGGTCGCTGAGGATGATGTGGTCGCGTCCGGCGGCTTCAATGCACCCGCGGAAGCACTTGGCGTTCCACTGCACATTGTTCTCGAAGGTCATGTAAATGGTGGCCACCTTGCCCCTGTTGAGGCGGAGGATGTTTTCAATGTACGACTGCTCCAGCGGCAGCATGCCCGGCACCTGGGGGCCTTCCTCCATGACAGGACCGCCCGGGATCATGCCGCCGCTGGGGGGATAGGGAACGGTCGGCATGGGGTAGGCGCCGATGGGGCTGACCATCCCCGGCATTCCCGGCATCATCCCAGGCATTTGGGGCATCATCCCAGGCATCTCCGGCATCATGCCCGGCATAGGGCAAGGCATGGGTGCTGCGATGGGGCCGGTCATGGGACCCGGCGCCGGCATCTCCGGCATGGGATACATCGGTTGGGCAGGCAGGGGATAGGGCTCTGGGCGACAGGCGTCTTGATCGCAAGGACCCGGCTGGGCCGGATACTCCGGTCTTCCTGCGATCGGTCTCATCTCTTCACGATCCATGAAAGCACATCCTTTCTACCCTCTGTACACGTCGGGGCAATTCCTCCGTAGCGGCGAAAAAAAGCAGTGTTTCTTGAACTTTCCAGTGTTCGGCTGTCTGTACCAGGTTCCTGGACAGCCGGCGCCTCCCGGCCGGAAAAACCACAGGGCGTTGCTGGCCGGATGCCGGCGTTCCCCTCTGACGACGCGCCGCGCCAGACGGATGTCTTTTTCTCGGGCTCTCTGGTAGAAGTAGGGCCGCTGCACCGCTTCAAACCCGCCGGGCGACTGGTAGATCATGCGCTGGAGCGATCGGATGCCCCGGAAGTCAAGGCAGTTCGCCCGGACACGGTTGACACCCACATTGCCGACCATGAGCATCCCCAGTTCGCCTTCGCCTTCCCCTTCGGCCCGCATCAGGCGGGCCAGCATCTTGACCTGGTCCGTCGGCGCCTTGATGACGGCCATTTCCTCACCTCTTTGCTCCTCCATTGCGCTCCCATCATATTCAGGAGGGGAAAAAAAGGTGCGCTGCTGCCGGAGCGCTTTCTCACAATGTATACCGAATAAGGCGGAACCAACCAGGATATCCAATCGTCTCATCATTGATGAAGTGATTCCATGAAGATGTCCCATGAAGAAAATTCACAAAAGGAAGGGATTCTGATGCGGCTGCCACCCCTTTTCCGGTGCTTGTCCCTCTCTCTTTGCCTCATCCTGCTGCTTACCCTTTCCGGCTGCGGCGCTTCCAGCCGCAGCGATTCATCGAACCCGGAAAAAAACCAGGCGGGAGGCAGCCCCTCCTCTGCCCCGCACAACGGGGTTGCAGAACAGGCCGCCGCTGACAAAGCCTCCCCAGAGGGCGGAAAAGCGCCGATCCCGCCTGCGGGCGTGAACGACCGGAAGATGACCTACACCGTCGACATGGACCTGCGGGTGGAAAACATGGAAACGGCTCAAGCGCAGGTCCAGGAGATCTTCCGTTCCCTCGGCGGCTACATACTTGAGGGCAATATGCACACGACCGGCAACAACCCAACAGCGATCGTCAAGGGGCGTGTGCCAGCCCCTCGTCTCGATGAAGCCCTCCAAGATATCACCCAGGCAGGCAAGGTGCTCTCTCAGACGATGAACACCAAGGATGTGACCGACCAACTGGTCGACTGGCAGGCACGCCTCAACGCGCTGAAAGAGAAGGAACGGCGGCTGCTCCGCCTCGTCGACACAGCAGGCGAACTCAAGACGATCCTCGAACTGGAGCGAGAGATCGCCTCCACCCGCGGCGAGATAGAAAGCCTGAACGGGCGGCTGCAAGGCCTGGAAAAGAGCGTCGAAATGTCTACCATCACCGTCAAACTGCAAGAAAGACCAGTAAACCCCGGCGTGCAAACCTCCATCTGGTCGGGCTTCGGCGTAGAGATGGGCGGCGCTTTGTCCACCTCGCTCAACGCCTTCAGCTACCTCTTGAAAACGGCGCTCCTTGCCGCCATCTTCTTCCTTCCCTTCGGCCTCCTCGGCTGGGGCGGTTATTGGCTTTACAAGCGGTGGAAAGATCGGCGCAAGGATTCTCCGGAGTAACGGCAGGCACACAGCTCGAGCATCTTCATGCTTCCCCGAGCACCCCTACGCGCCACTCATCCCCACTCATCCCTAGACTTCTCCTCACGTCAAAATGAAAAAGACGTCCCTCGGCAACAACCCGAAGGACGTCTTTTTCGCTATACTCCCTTTTTGCCATGATCCCTTTTACGATATGATTCCTCCCATACCGTTCTTGGCTGGCCTGCGCCACCGCGCTCGATCACGTTTTGAACCTGACCACGATCCCCTGCAGTTGTTCCGACAAATCCAACTGGGCCGAAGCCACCTCCGCGATGCGGCTGAGGGCATCGCTGGCTTTCTCCATCTCCCGCCCGATATCGGTGGCGCCCGTCGTCGTCTGCGTCGTCATGGCCGCCACCGATTCAAAGGCACGCGTCAGTTCCTCCACCATGGCCAGCACATGGCGGCTCATGGCGCCCGTCTCCCGGGCTACCCCCAGGAAACGATCGGCGTCATCCTGATACTGACGCCCGACTCCGGCAAAGCGATCATAATCGCCGCGTACCTTTTCATTGATGAAGCGGAGGATCTCGCCGGAATTTCCGACAAGATCACCGATGGCCAGGCGCACCTGATCAGTCACCGAGCGGATCTGGGCAACCGCCTCCGTCGACTGGGCAGCCAATTTGCGCACCTCCTCGGCGACCACAGAAAACCCGCGCCCCTGTTCTCCCGCCCGGGCCGCCTCAATGGCTGCGTTCAGCGCCAGGAGATTCGTCTGCGACGAGATGTTCGCCACCGCGTCAGTCAAATCGGAGATGCGTTCAACCACCTTCGCCTCTTCCATCGACCGGGCCATGTTGATGTTGATCCGTTCACTCAATTCCCGGGCCGACTGCAGCGCCGCGTCGGCGTCGCTACGCAATTGCAACGCCCGCTCGCCCACATCGGAGGCTGTCCGTTCGGCCTCTTCCGCCTTACCGTTCAGATGGGACAGGGAGGCCGCCATTTCCTGGGCTGAAGCCGTGACCTCCTCCGTAGCCGCCGACACATTCTGGATCGACGCCACGATCTCCTGCGTCGACGCTGACACGATCTGCATGTTAGAAGACAGGTCGCGGGCCTGAAGATCCAGGGACTGTCCCGAATCGAACAAGCGCTGCCCCGCCTCTTTCAAGTGGCTGACGGTCTCACACATGGTTCGATTCATCCGATCAATTCCCCGAGCCATCAACCTGATCTCGTCTGTTCGCGCCAGATACTCTGCACGGACATCGCCAGTAGAAAAATCGTTCTCAGCCGCCCGCTCCAGCCGCAATGCGGCCAGGCGGATCGGCGTAGCGATCTGACGGGCGATCAACCCGATAACCAGGACCAGGAAAACCAGACCGGCGGCGCCTGCGCTCAGTTGCAGCAGCAACAGGCGTTTCGAGCCGGAAAAGACCTCATCGACAGGCACAATGACACCGATCGACCAGGGCGTCCCCGTCTGACCAATCGAAACGGGAACATTGATCCGAATCACATCCTTATGATACAAGGACGAGTATCCCTGCTTCGTATACACATCCCCCTTTTTCACGGCCTGGGTCAAAGCCGCCCCTGCCTCGTCACCGCTGTCGACGAGGGTCTTGCCGACCATGGACGCTTCCTTGTGGCTGACGATCGTCCCGCCGTTGGAGAGCAGTTGCAAGCTCCCTGTCTCAAAAACCCTTATGGCCGCATGCTCATCCTGCATGGAATTGATGGCCATGTCGATACCGGCGACACCGACCACCCGCCCGCCGATGATGATCGGGCTGACGAGCGAAGTGATAAAGTATGTTTGACCGTTGACGGGATACTCATAGGGTTCGATCACCTGCTCTTCGCCGGACTTGAGCGCCAACAGGTAATAGTCCCCCGGACCTGACTGAGCATAATCGACGAGCGGCTCCAGGTTGATCTTTCCACCAACTCGGGCCAGATAGGGGACCAGTCGTCCTGTCCCATCATGGCCGGCCGTCCCCGCAAACCGGCGGTCTTGTCCATCAAAGGCATCAGGCTCCCAGCAGGTCCAGACAGCGAGCACAGATGGGCTGTTGGTCAACACCTCTGTGAGCATGCCGATCACCTGATCGCGGTCGTGAAACCCTTTTTGCTTCAGCCCGCCGAGAGAACCGGCGAGCGCCCGGGTGGTGACGAGCGATTCCTCCAACTTGATCTTCACCAGGTTACCCTGCTCGCGCGCCAGGAGGAGCGCCTTTTCCTGGGCGCTTTCCATGACGATCTCGCGGGTCTTGACGATGCTGATGGCCACAACCGCCGAAAAGACAAGGGCCACCACGAGCAAGATGGAAAGGAGCATCCGCGTCTGAATGTTCATGCCTCTACCTCCCTCATACACTTTCCCTTCTGCTTCTTCCTGATGTAAAAAAAAAGGGTGAACCGGCAGCCGGATCGGCCTGCCTGTCTCACCCTCGAGTCACTCACACACTACGTATTCCGATATGATGCACTATCTTAAGAAGATTATACGACAATTGTCATCATGAATATACTCGTTTGCAATAAATTCTTTCCAGATCTTATGTCACATACCAAGTTTTTGTGGAGATATCGAATTCGAATCGCAACGCCTCAACATTGCCCCTTCTCACTGGAGCAGCCGTTTCTCCATCAACCGCACCGGCGCCCAAGCCAAGGCCGCTGACAGCAAGAGGAGCACCAACAGGTGAACCAGCAAGACCGGCGCCGGGCGACCCAGCCCCAGTTGACGGACCACTTCGACACTGTGGTAAAGGGGATTCAACCAAGCGAGGTTCTGCGCCCAACCGGGCAGCGTGCTCACAGGGAAAAAGATACCCGAAAACAGGAAAAGGGGCGTCGAAAACAAGGTGATGTAATAATTGAAGTAATCGATATGCTTGCTCCATCCCGTAAAGGTGAGGGCCGCCGTGGCAAAAAAGAAGCCGTGAACCGGCAAAAAGGGCAGGATCAGCAGCGCCCAGGCGGAATGGACGAGGCCGAGGCTGGTAACGACGATCAGGATGACGGCCCCGAAAATGAGGCTTTTCAGAGACGCGAACAGCAGGTCGCCGAAGACCACATCAGCGACCGTGGCCGGCGTTCCCAGCATGGCATGGTAGGTTTTTTGGAAATGCAGCCGCACGAAGCTGCCGTAAGTGGCCTCAAAGGTGGCCGCCCACATGGCCGAAGAGGCGATCATGCCGAGCCCGATGAACTGAAGGTAACTGACCCCCTCGACCTCCTGCACCAGACTGCCGAGGCCAAAACCCATGGCCACCAGGTACAAGAAGGGCTCGATAAAGTTGAACATCAGGTTGGTCATCCATGTCTTCTTCAGCACATGGAGATGGCGGCGAAACACCCGCCAAGCGTTAATCGTCATGGCCCAGGCTCCCTCCGGTCAAGGTGAGGTAAACGTCTTCCAGGTTGCTCGGACGGTGGATGCATCGGCGCGGGTTGAGCCCCAGCGCCGGGATTTGCTCCCACAGCCGGTCCCCCTCGTCGGTAAATAAGAAGGTCATCTCGCTGTGGATGACAGGATGAGCCCCCAGCCGCTCCGCCTCGGCGGCCAGACCCTCCGGCAAAGCGCTCGCCGGGATATTGACCTGAATCACCTCAGGGGGGATAAAGGTCTGCACCAGCCAGTCCGGCGCCCCTTCAGCGAGGATGCGCCCTTCGCTGATGATCACCAGCCGATCGCAGAGTTGGCTCGCCTCCTCCATGTAGTGGGTCGTCAGGAGCAATGTGATGCCGCGTTCCTTCAGTTGGCGCAACTTCTGCCAGACCAGATGGCGCGCCGCCGGGTCGAGGCCGGTTGTCGGCTCATCAAGGACGACGATCTTAGGGTCGTTGACGAGGGCGCGGGCAATGACCAGGCGGCGCTTGAGCCCGCCCGAGAGGCTCTCCACATCGGCGTCAGCCTTTTCCTCAAGGGCCATGAAGTTTAGCAGTTCCTCCGTCCTAGCCGCCGCCTGCGTAGCGGAGATCCCGTAAAAGGAGGCGTGAACGAGCAGATTCTCCCGGACCGTCAGATCAGGGTCAAGGTTGTCCTCCTGGGGGACGATCCCGAGGTGGGCCTTCAAGGACGGCGGCGTCAGCGTCACCTTCTCGCCCATCAGGATGAGTTCCCCCGCATCGACGCGGGAAAGGCCGTAGAGCATCCTCATCGTCGTGCTTTTCCCGGCGCCGTTGGGACCGAGAAAGCCGAAACACTCTCCTTCGCGGATGCAGAAAGAGACGCCGTTGACAGCGGTAAAATCGCCGTAGCGTTTGACCAGGTTTTTCGCTTCGATGATCGCTTTCATGGGTTCATTGTCCTTCCTTCAGTTTAAAACGCTTGTGGCGAATTCTCTCCAGTATCGTTTCAAAGGGGGCGCGAATGCAAATGGCTGGCCGCAAAGCCAAGGATGATCCAGAATAGGGGCACGACCATGATCACATCGTGTAAAAAGAGCCCCTGAAGCACATATCCCAGGATCATCGCGAAATAGATAAATCCCTCACCCGACTGCCAATTCATCAGAAAATAGCCTAAAAAACGGAGATACGCAATGAGTGAAAAGACTCCGGTCGTGATCAGGATTTCCAGAATGAAATTATGGGATTTTGTCTGGACCATCCCATTTGGCATACGGATGTTCGCGTACATGAGGTGGTCCGGCCCCAGGCCAAAGGCCCAATGCTGAGGAATCAGTTTTAAAACCTCTTTCCATATCAACATCCGAAAAGAACCGGCTTGATTGGAAAGCGTTACGGCATCGTTGATCTCTGCTTTCATGCTATAGGCCCTGCTGAGCAGAACGCCGTCCTTTGAGAACGCCAATAAGGCGGTGATGGCCAGGAAAATCATCATGATTATATAGATGCGTTTCCGCTGGAATGGGTCGTGGAAATGACGAACAAGGATCCAACTAAATACGACGAGAAAGGCGATCCATGCGCCCCGCGTATTGCTGACCAACAGACCGGCATACAGCGTTGCTGCAGCAGCCGGGCTTCGCCACCCGGAAGAACGGATCGAAACAATCACTGCGGCGGGAAGAATCAGTACGAGATAGGCGCCAAGCCAGTTTGGATTCCCCATCGTGCTGTAGACTAGCCCGTCCAGATCGCTGTCGGGAACGAGATTGATCCCGTAAAACTGCAGGACCGCCAGAGTGGACACGATGACTCCCGCCAAGAACATCCCGTTGAGCAGTTTTTCCCTTCTGCCTGTTTGATAAGCCAAGACAAACAAAACGGCGCAAAAGACATAGGTCATGTAGCCCGTGCACCGGTAGCTCCCCGTCCACGCCACTTTTGGGTCCGCTGCCAGCAACGTGGCGATCAGGGAAAACCCCAAAAAAGCGGCCAGCGGGATCAACAAGGGATGGCGTATCTTGACTTGTTCCTTGAAAAGAACATACAGGGCCAGTGCGGAAAAGACGGCCAAATGGAAAAAGCGCATCTCAAAGTAATCCTGAATGGCTGGATTCGCCAGAAAAGGATAGACAGAGAACATGAACAACAGCATGCTGTATTTGATGTCTTCTAATCCCATCCGCCTAGAAGAAAAGCGTGTCATCCCGTTCACATCAACAACCTCAGTTTCACATCGATAACCTCCGCCCTTTGATTATACCATCGACAACGTTGAATTCCGCTAATCTACCATACGTTCGCACCTTAGCGTTTCGCTCATGCCGGGCGCACAACAAAAGAACCCCATGCCGCAAGGCCGGGGTTCTTTGTATCACTGTCATGTTTGTTTTGGTAGGGAACCTTATACGTTAAACCGCTTGATCTTTTCCAGCAAGTCCGCAGCCATCTTGTCCAGTTCCTCCATGGTCGCCCCGATTTCCTCCAAGGTGCTCGCCTGGAGTTGCACCCCCGTCGCCATCTGCTGGGCCAAAGCCGCCGAGGTCTGCGTCGAACCGGACAAGTCACCGATGGTCGCCGTCATCTCCTCGCTCAGCGCCGACTGTTCTTGGGCGGCGGCGGCGATCTCCTGGATTTGGCCGTTCACGCGGCCGACAGCGTCGACAATCGATTGGACCTTTGCCATCATGGCCTGGACCTGGCCGGACGTAGCGACGATCTGTTCCTCCGTTCTGTCGCTCATCGCCACAGCGTCCCGGGTCTTCGCCTGCATATCGGCGATCACATTGACAATCTCCTGGGCGGATTTCCCCGACTGCTCGGCCAGTTTGCGCACCTCTTCGGCGACAACAGCGAAGCCTCGGCCATGTTCGCCTGCCCGGGCCGACTCAATCGCGGCGTTCAGGGCCAGCAGGTTCGTCTGCTCGGCGATACCGGTGATGATGTTGACAAATCCGGCGATGCCTTCTGTCGCTTCAACCAGTTGGCCGACGACTGCTGCGATTTCCTTACGGCTGGTATCCAGATTTACCACTGTTCCGGCGACGAGGTCCATCGTTTTCAAGACCTCTGCCGCCTGATCACTGACGATGGCGCTGTCATGGGAGGCCGATGTGGCCGATTCGGCCACATGTTGGGCCGTTTTTGCCACCTCGTCGGAGCCCTTGCCTGCCTCTTTCAGGGCGTCCGCGTTATGAATGGCGTCACGGGCCACCCCTTCGACGCCGGCGGAAACCTCGGCCATCCCTTTGTTGGCGCTTTCCGCTGCCTGGGCCACCTGTTCCGTCGACAATGTCATCTGATCCACGGCGCTGCGAAGACCCACGATGACCTCCCGGTTGGCGGCGATCATGGTGTTGAAACTCCGGGAAAGGTCACCGATCTCATCAGTTCCATCGATGTCCGAACGAACCGTCAAGTCCCCCCGGCTGGCCGTCTCCATGAATTCCTTCAGCCGGTAAATGGGTTTGACGAGGGAGTTGGCCAGTGTCAGCGAGACAGCCACCGCGATTCCGGCGATCACCAGCCCTGCGATGATCAGCGTCGTAATCAAGCGGGCCGCTTCGGCGCGCAGGTCATCCACATTGACGCTGGCAACGATGTACCAGTCCCAGGGCTCAAAGTAACGGAAGATGGACAGTTTCTTTTTTCCTTCATAATCGTATTCCATCTTGCCGTTCTTCTCTTTGATTATCTGCTGGATGAAGGGCAGGTCGTTGCCGTTCTTGCCTTTCAAGGTGGGATGAATGATAAAGTCCCCTGCCGTATCCATGACAAAGGCATAGCCGTTCTGGCCGACTTTGATGTCAGCGACGGCTTTTTCCAGGATCGGATCCTGTTCCTTGACGCCCACGTAAAGGGCGCCCAAGACTTTACCCTGCTTGTCCGTCAAAGGGGTATATCCTGTGATGTACCAGCCTGTGACCACAAAGGCGCGGCCCTGAAAGGGCTGTTTGCGCAGGATCGACTGGTACACAGGCGAATCGCTCTTGATCGAGGTCCCGACGGAACGCTTCCCCTCTTTGTCGAGGACGTTCGTGCTGACCCGCACCAGTTCATTGTCATGCAGCAAAAAGACCGTCGCCGTCCCGCCGATCGTTTCCTGGAGCTTGTCCACATACGCCGTATCCAGGGTCAACCGCTGATTGCCGGCATACAGGGCCGGCAAGTTGTACTTGCCCACCTGCGTGGGCTCACCGACCTCTAGGCGGACTTCGCCAAAGTCAGCCAATTCCGTTTGGGCCTCTTTCATGTTAAACCTTAGTTGTTCTTCCAGCGCAGCCTGGCGGATCCCCACCATGCTCTGGATCGATTCGGTGATGTGTTCGCTGTCTTTAGCGGCTGCCCGTGTAAGGGCCTCATCGGCTTTCATCCCGGCCAGGACGCCGAGAACACCGGCGCAAAAAACCGTCAGGACGACGAAACTGGCGATCAACTTGTTTTTAATCCGCATCTTCTCATCTCCTCTTCTTGTGTCGCCCAATTTTTCAATCCGGTAGGCAAAAACGGATTCTGGAACGATGGAAAAAACGGAACTCAGGCTTTATCACGAACACCTCGTGAATGCGTTTTTTAGAGCGATTAAGGATAATCGACTATCTCGGCTTACATACAAGGAAGTTCTGCCTGTCATGATTGCTCTCGCAACTAACAATAAATAAATTATATAATTATCCCCATTAGTAAAACAACCGGATATTCTTTCATATATAGGCGCCCCTCATGCTTCACCGAATTGCAATATTAACCAATTCGGCCGAATTGGGTTTACGCGCCTTTTTTTCTATGTTATCCTTATAGAGTGAAAAGTTCATAGACCAGCGCTGAGTTCCACAGGATGTGGAAGCGGGGGACCCAACTTTTTGGGGTGAATCCGGCAGTTTATCTGCTGGTAGGGCTGACTCTCTGGCCCGAATCCGACAGCTAACTTCGTAAGCGCCTTATGGAGAGAATACCCTTTGGCTTTGTCGCCGATGGGGTTGTATTGCGCTTTATTATTGTTTTTGAAGATGCCTTCACCGCATTGTTCCATAAACCCCCTTCCCCTACCCTCTGCTCCCTTTACGGAAACGAAGACTCACGCTGGCGATACCGGCGTGAGTCTTTTGTTTTGCTCTTTTTTCAATTGAATACAAGGAGGATGGAAATGACTGCGATAAGCAAACAATTCTGGCCCGAGGCCACGACTGAGCAATGGAATGACTGGCGCTGGCAGATGGCCAACCGCATCGACTCACTGGACCCACTGCAAGCCCGCATGGAACTTGCCCCGGAAACGGCGCTGGCCGTGGAACGCTGCCTGAAACACTTCCGTATGGCCATCACGCCCTACTACTTTTCTCTGATCAACCTGGAGGACCCCAACTGCCCCATCGGCCAACAAGCAATCCCCTCGCTCCATGAACTCTCCCTATCGACAGCCGATCTCGAAGACCCGCTCCACGAAGAGGGCGACTCCCCTGTTCCCGGCCTGACCCACCGCTACCCGGACCGAGTCCTGCTGCTTGTCACAGACCAGTGCGCCATGTACTGCCGTCACTGCACCCGCCGTCGCTTCGCCGGCGCTCAGGACCGGGCGCGCAGCAAAAAAGACCTCATGCTGGCGCTCCACTACATCCGCTCCCATCCCGAGGTCCGCGACGTGCTCCTGTCCGGAGGCGACGCCCTCTGCATCAGCGACGAGATGCTCGAATTCCTGCTCTCCTCCCTCCGGCAAATCCCACATGTGGAGATCATCCGCATCGGCACGAGGACGCCGGTGGTCATGCCCCAGCGGATCACGCCGGAACTGGTCAGCATCCTCCGCAAGCACCACCCCGTCTGGCTGAACACTCATTTCAACCACCCCCGGGAGATCACCGCGGAATCGGAGCGGGCCATCGCCATGCTCGCCGACGCTGGGGTGCCCCTGGGCAACCAGTCGGTGCTGCTCAAAGGCGTCAACGACTGCCCCATCACGATCAAACAACTCGCCCAGAAGCTCGTCCGCATGCGTGTCCGTCCCTACTACCTATACCAGTGCGATCTCTCCCGCGGCATCGAACATTTTCGCACCCCTGTCAGCAAGGGGATCCATATCATCGAGATGCTCCGCGGCCACACCTCCGGTTTGGCCATCCCCACCTTTGTTGTCGACGCGCCGGGCGGCGGCGGCAAGATCCCCCTTCAGCCGAATTACCTGATCTCGCAGTCGGAAGACCATGTGGTGTTGCGCAATTACGAGGGTGTCATCACCGTCTATCAGGAACCCCAGGACAAACAAAGCAGTTGCGAGCGTTGCGGCGAACAGCACTGCCACTCCAAGCACGCCAGCCGCGCCGGCCTGGCCAAACTGTTCCGGGGAGAAAAGGTAAGCCTCGTTCCCCAGGACAACTTTCGGGAGAAACGGCGCTTGAACCGCCTCAAAGCCGGCGAGGCTACCGCCGGCGACCGCCCCGTCGAAAGGGTGGTGAAGCACTGATGCGCGCCTGTCGAACCAACGATTCCCGCTTCCTTTCCGAGAGCGCTCCAGCCCTGTCGGGCTTTACGATAGATCAAACCAACCTACGGCTGGTCATCGACGGCTACCCTCGGGTGAGCAACCCCGCCCGCCTGGCCGAACACTGGATCTCCCTGGCGCGCGAACAGGGCCTCGAAAAAATCTGGCTTTGGACCTTTGACAAGGACGTTGCTGAGTTCCAGGCCTCGGGTTTTGTCGAAGAAGGCCGTATCCCTGAAGATTCCTATGCCAAACCGACGGTCATTCTGGCCCACTATCTCCGGCCGGAACGGGGCCGTTCCGAATATATCGCTGAAGAGGACATACTGCTCCGCCACATCCAGGAGGCGCCTGTCCGCCCGCTGTCCCCATTGCCGGAAGGATTGCGCGTCGCACATCTCTCACCGGTAGACAGCCCCGCCATCAGCAGGCTGATGCAGGCCGTCTTCGCGTCCTATCCAACACCGGTCGACGACCCGCGCTATATTGCCGGGCTCATGGAAAAGGGCTGTCACTTCGCCGGTGTCTTTGACGGCGAAGAACTGGTCAGCATGGCGGCCGCTTACCCCGACAAGCGGTGGCAGCGGTGCGAAATCACCGACTGCGCCACCCTTGACGGTTATCGCGGACTCTCCCTGACAGAGCGGCTGATCGGTCGCCTTGAACCGCTGATGCTTCACTGGATGCCTTTTCGATTCTACACATTGGCCCGCGCTCGCTCCTACGGAATCAACCGGACTTTTTTCAAACTGGGCTACCGCTTCTGTGGACGACTGATCAACAACTGTCATATCGCCGGCGGTTATGAGGATATGAACCTCTGGGTCCGCCTTCCTTAAATCGTCTGCATCAAATACGTGCAAGGCTCCGCCGCCACCATCGGCGCGGTGGGCATCGAATACGCCGTGATCCGCAAATCCTCGGTAGTCATCATCAGCATCACCGCTGTGATTGCGGTGATGGCGTTGCTGTATGTGTATCTTTGAAGATGGAAGAAAGACCTCATTGTGCGTTGATTCTCGCCAAGAAACAACCCCGCTTCCGGCTTGGTCGGAGCGGGGTTGTTTCATTCAAAAACAAAATGGAACTTTTTCGTCGGGGAATGCGTGGCTGGGGTTCTTCTGTTTGCCGGGGTTATGTCTATAGGCTGAACCGCTTGACCTTCTCCAGCAAATCTACGCGGCCCAAACTCCCTTTTACGTTATCGAAGGAGTCGCATTACGTCACCCGTCCTGAAAAAGCCGAATTCCGTTTCCAACGGTCAAACGGGAACCATTCCCAAAGGGTATAATTACATAAATCATCATCAATGTAAAAAGGAGGATGTAAGGCATGACTTTTTCCATTATCCCCATGCTGATGCCAATTGCCGTGATTCTGCTGATGATCATCTGGAGGCGCACTTCTGTCCATATCAGTGGAACCGTTGGCTGGTTGCTGACGGTTCTGGTTGCCTTCCTTTTCTTCCGTACCGGCCTGGAAGCCTCCTTTCGCGCTAGCCTCTCCGGCGTCTTTCTTTCTTTTCCTGTTTCACTGATTATCCTGGGTTCTATCCTGCAGATCACCTATATGGAGAGAACAGGAGCGATTCGACGCGTCGTGGTGTTTCTGAAGACACTCGCTCCCACTGACAAAGCTGTCCAAATTATGCTGTTGAACATCGGTGTGGGGACAGCTTTCGTCGCCATCGGCGCCTTGCCAACGACCATCCTGCCTCCGCTGCTTGTCGCTCTCGGGTACTCCCCTTTTGTGTCTGTCGCGATGTCCTGCCTCGGTTTTGACGCGCTCTGCTCCTACAGTCTGGTCGCAACGCCGCTGGTCATTTACTCCGACCTCTCCGGCACGTCGTTGCTCCAGGCGGCGCAGATCTTTTCGATGTACATGCCGCCGATCGCCACCCTGCTCAGTCTCGGCATGTTATGGCTCGTTGGAGGCTGGCCGCTTGTTCGCAAAGGGTTCGCGCCCGCTCTCATCACGGGGATCACGAGCAGCGGCATCGCTATCTCCATCAGCCATATCCCGCTCCTCTCGCCGGCGGTCGTCCTGACAGGTGTTATCGCCGGATTAGGCACTGTATTGGTCATGTTGCTGTACCTGAAATTAACGGGCCAACCCATCCGGGATCGCTCCGCGCTTACGGCGGGAGACCTGGATGTCGAGAAACAAATGCCACTGCTCAAGGCTCTGTCTCCATGGCTGATCTTGACGGCCTTCCTCGTGGTGACCAACTTCTATCCCCCGATCCATGACCTCCTATTCGTTCAGTGGTCCTTGCCAGTGGAGGTCATCCCGGGCAAACCGGTCAAGACCCGGTTTTTCTGGAACGCCTATACCTGGGTGTTTGTCAGCATCTTTGCAGCTATGTTTTGGCTGAAGCCCTCTCGCGAAGACCTGAAAATCATCGTGTCTCGTTCTTTTCACCGGTCTTGGAAGCCCGCCCTTTCCGTCGTCGCCTTCTACGCCACCGCTAATGTGATGAACTACTCCGGTCTTGCGAATGTGGATGGTGTCTGGAAAATTGTCGATCCGGCCCAAAACAACATGATCTCCATCCTTGCCACCGCCTCTGCCGCCGCCTTCGGTTCCATTTACCCTTCTGTCAGCGCTTTTCTGGGGCTCTTTGGCGGTTTTCTCAGCAGCAGCCAAGGCTCGGGCATCGCCATGTTCACGAAATATAACATGTTGACATCAGAAAAACTGATGATCGACGGATTCGTCGTCAATGCGGCCGCCTCCATCTGCAGCGGCCTGGCCAACGCCATCGCGCCCGCCAAGGTGCAGGGATCGGCGGCCACCGTCGACGCGTTGGGCATCGAATACGCGGTTATTCGCAAGTCTTCCGTGATCATCATGGGCATCACCCTCGTGATTGCGATCATGGCGTTGATGCGTGTTTATCTTTAAATTTGGTCAGAAAGACTCGGAACGCGCGTTGAACCTTTATAGTGAAACAACCCCGCTACCGGGCCGTCCGGCGGCGGGGTTGTTTCATAGGAGAGCGTTATCAAAAAAACAATGGAACTTTTTCGTCGGGGAATGCGTCATTAAATCAAATCCACTAAAGGGGAGAGCGATCGTGAAAAAAGTATTATCGCCCACTCTGTTGCTGCTTTCGCTATTCCTCGGCATGGGGATGCCAATCTCAGCGAACGTTTCCATCCCTTCTGCGGAAGCGGCGGCTGCCATTTCTGTTGTCAGCGCTGCGCCGGAGAACGCCAATTCACCCTTTAACCGCCGTGTAATTATCGAGGTTCCATCAGGCTCTTTGAACGCCGACGCCCAGGAAAGCGCTTACTTACGTTTTGATTCAGGCGTCACCGTTCAACGGGTCGTCTACAGCATCCCGGCTTCTGTTGGGAGTTCCCCAAATCTTTTTGTTTCCGGCGCCGGACTGCTCCCTCAGTCAGAGAACGGTTTCACCTTAACCGTCACCGGCAGCGGTTCTTATGGCGGCGGTATGATCGTACTCGACTTGGAAGGCATCTCGGCGAACAGTTCCGTTCATGATGTCCGTCTGCGCGTCGAAGCGCCTCCCGGTTCCATCTTTTACGCCGGCCCAGCCACCCTGACCAGCCCCCGCCTCGTTGATTACGCGGTATCCACTCGCACCGCCATCGTAAATCAGGACAGATCAGACACCATCGCCTTTTCTTTTGCTGAAATGGAAAAAGGCGCGATCAAAACCGGAATAGGCAGCATCAATCTCCATCTGCCGGAACCTCTGATCTGGGATGCGTCGTCGCTCAAAGTGACGACAGGCAAGGACGAGATCAGAGTCGCCGACCCGGTTCTTACCGACGGGAATCGCACACTGCGCATCGACGTTCAAAAAGCTTCGACGACTCCTTCGACCTTCGAACTGAGCGGCCTCGCGATCCGCGACGGCAGCAACAAGTTAACCGATCCCTTTGCTTTTGCCGTTACACTCGACGGCGCGAGCCGCCCCGGTGTTGAGCGGATCCCCATGCGCTTTGCGCCGAAGAAACATCCGCCCCAACCACCAACGACATCCACGTCGGAAAGGGCAACCCCCAAGACCGTTTTTACGATCGGGAAAACAGAGTACACCGCCGGAGACAAGCGCAACCCCTTGGATTATGCGCCCTTTCTGCACAACGGCAGAGCCTACCTGCCTGTCCGCGCCGTCGCCGAGGCGATGGGCATCGCTCCGGAAAATATCCACTGGCAGAGCGGTCCTGACGGTTTCCGGGTCACCTTATCCAAAGGGGGCAGACAACTTACCCTGCAAGAAAACAGCGACCAACTCATCGACAGCGAGCGAGGCCCTGTCACCATGGACGCGCAAATGATTCTGACGCCTGCCAACAGGGTCTTCCTCCCGCTCCGCTGGATTGCAGAGCCCTTCGGGTTCGACGCTTCCTATGACGAGGCTCGCCGGCAGGTTATCCTTAAGCCGGCTGGCGGCCAGTAATCAAAGAAAAATCGAAGACCAAACAAGCCCGCTCCTTGCTAGAAGCGGGCTTGTCTGGTTTCAGACAGTTTTGGTTTTCTGGCGGTTTTGCGTCCTCGATAGTGTTTCATCATGAGGGGTGTGCATCATGACGGTTTTGTGTCGGCGGTTGGCTGCCCGGTTAGCCTGTTTTTCGTGAACACCACGTTATGACCAAAAATCTTCCGTCAGCTTGTTCGCTTCCGCGCGGCGGCGGTCGGTCTCCGCCAGATCAATCTCGTATCTGCCATTAATGAGCCGGATCACATCCCCTTCCTTTGCCTCAACAGGGAGTTCGTTTTTGGGGATGTCAATGGTACCGTCTCCATCCATCTCGACAACGGCGAGTCGGCCTTCAAATCGATCAATAATGAGCGCCAAGGAGTGACACCTCTTCCTCTATTAGTGCTGGTGCTTATCCACCATGTGCTACAACCCAATCTCTTGAAAAATCCCCATCGTCTTTCCCCTCCGAAGAAAGAATAACGCTTGGTTAGTTTCTACATTTTACCATGATTCTATATTTGTATTACGGCTTTCGCTCAATAAAAAAACCACCGACGATTTCACTGTCGATGGTCGTTTCGTCTGTATAAGAACTCCCTGCCTAGGCTTTGTTCGCCAGGTCAGACATCAGTTTCATGATCGCTCGTTTTTCAATTCGTGTACCAGGGTACAGAAGATTATCCTCCCACAACAACCCTAGCGTTCCATTTCATTCCTTAGCTTTTTCAAATCTAGGAATTGTTCTGGAAACAAGATGATCCCAGCCCTATTACTTGTTAGATTCAACATCGTTTTCTCTTTTTTCGATAGCTGTTCGTATATGCGTTTAAACACTGGAGCGCTCTTTTGGGCATCAAGGGAAAGAAGCAAATTAGTTATTGAGCGTAAGTCTTTTTCTTTCTTATTCCCCCTCTTTTCCGATATAACCATCTTATGGACCACATATGCTTCGGGTAGTGGAACAATTACTTTTATATTATTCAAATCAACAATTATAGGATTATCGCATAGAATATCCATATGCCGAAGTCCTTGTGCTTTTATATTAAGATTTTGTACGTCATATGGAGCAATCTGTCCTCTTCCCATCTCTCGGACCAAAAACTCAACTTCTAAACGACTTTCTGGATGAAAAAAAATAGTTAATCCATTAAGCACATCTTGACGAAATAAATAGTTTTCTTTTTCCAATGTTGATGGTAGGTCAATGTATTTGTTTGGTCGTTTAATGTTTGGAAGAAGAAAGTCAATGTCTCTTGTTTTCAAATTCGCCCGAAAACCTGGCAGGTATGCTCGTTCATATATGTATTCAGCCCAACTACCGACCACCATTACATCACGCAACAATCCCTGAGTCTGAAATATCTTCAACAAGTTTAAAAATACATCTGCTTGACCGTAACTCAACGCAACGCCCTCCTTATAATCCTAAAATCTTCTTGGATGCTCTTCAATGTCTGTTCAAGTCGTTTCCGTTCTGCTATTTTCATTTGTAACTCTTCAACTTCGTCGTCACTTAACTTTAAGTATTGGTTTTTCACCTTACTTCCTTCCCGATAGACAAAGTATCTGTACTCTTTTTTTCCCAGTTTACGAATTCGGATACTCCCTTTCGGCAACTGCTCTATTCGTTTTTTAATCATTTTTTCCATCTCAATGAGTCGTTCTCTTTCTTCGATTAAAACGCCTTTTATAATACTCAACCTTAACAACCCCTCTTAGATTCCTTACCCTACATTATACCCGATTATCGGCAATTGTAGTGTATTGTCGGGTCGTTATCAATCGAATTATTTGACCCCCCCGTCTTAAAGCAAATTCACATAAAAAAGACCCGAAACGCTTGTGGAAACATTGCCACAAGCGTTTCGGCACGGTTCCCGTAGCTTTCTACATTGTTTTATCCATGTCTTTCGTTCTCTTTCTTTTCTTTCGTCGTTTTTTTAATTCGTCTAGATCGTTTTCTGCATCAACTTTGGACTTTTCCGTGACTAATGACCGCCAAGAAGACCATAACCTTCTAAGAAAAATTCCTGGCACCTCAACAAACCACGGCGATGAGATCGTCACCCCAAGATTTGCCGTCATTCTCTCCCAGCTATCCCGATTGATCATCACCGGTACGTCGTTGAGTTCCACCCGGTCCAGGATCTCCCGCAACGGCGCATCGGCGATCGGCTGAGCGATCTGAGCGTTCCAGTTCCGGATCGCCGCCTCCCTCTGCCCCTCATCGACTCCCAGCGCCTTCATCGCCCGCGCCCAGGTCCGCACAGTCCAGTCCCGTTCCTCCTCGTAACTCCAGGGCTGCGCGTCCGGCTCCTCGCTGCCCACCGGCGGCCGCGGCACGTAATGAAAAGCTGCCGTTGCGGCCAGCCTGGCGATCGCCGTTTCCACCTGTTTCGCGTCAAGGCGCACCTTCTCCATCAGGACTCTCGCTGCGTCTCCCGGATGATGAACCAGGACCGCAAGAACAACGCCTCATCCAAGCCCAGGTTGTTCCGCAGCAGCCTCCGCCAGTCGCCCGCCCGCAGATCCAGGCTCTGCCCCCGTTCCGCCGCCGTCATCCCCAGTTGCCGGCCGGCGGCCGTCCAGCGCAAATTGCTTGGTGGAATGCGCATCATCTTCTCGCAAGGAAACGATGGATCGCCAAACGATCCCCTGGTGATTGAGCAGTTCCTTCTGAATATCTTCGAGTTGCGGGACCTCCTCGTCATCTGGGCTAAATAGCCCGGAACTCTGGGGGCGCTCGTGGGCATAAACAGCATGGTGGGCGGCTGTTCCCGGTTGGGGAGCGTCACCCACTTCCAGATCGCCATGTTCAAAGTGTCCGCCGTATCGTTCCGCTTCGGGCTTAGTGGCAATGTAGGTTACGTTGTAATAGTTACGCTGGCGGTTCTGTTCCGAAGGGAGCTAAAAGCTCCACTTGTGGATAAACACTGACTTAGGCATGCTTTCACCTCATAAAAGAACCGCCGTGGATTCATGCTCCAGGGCGGCTTATCGATCATTTATTGACATTGTAATTACCTATCTGGACCATCGTCTCGCTGCGTTTGTAATAGTTTGCTCGGTTCTTGTCCTGATAAGTACGCGTCCACAACTTTTTCAAAAACTTGGACGAAACGAACTGTCTCCCTAAAGGCTATCTTTGTTGCCTGCGGTTCAAAAATTGTTAGTGCCTTGTAATCCGCTTTTTGACGAGCGTTAAAAAGGTATTCGTAAATCTTCCCATATTTACTTTCAATGATTCCAGTTTTTATGAAATCTCGATTTAGCGCAGCACGGACAGCGGTATGTTTCTGCCCCAGGTCATCTCTACCGCTAATCGCCAATGCGCTCCGAACCGCATTAAAGGCGCTATAGTACATAGCCCTCATCGCATTTCCCAGTCTTCCGGCATCCAGGTCGCTTTTCGCTGTAAGGAGATTTTCTTTTGCTTTATCCTTCCACCACAGGGCTAGCTCTCTTTTCTCTTGTTCCGTTAAACTCACTCGATTATCACCCCGTCCCTTCTGACTTCGTTATACAGGGTTGCTATAAAAGGGCTCCTTCGTTCCCATTGATTGATCTCCACAGGGACAAAGCTAAGCGTTGTGTCATACTTTAGGTTTGTTTCAAAGATAACGTCCGAAACAAATCTGCATTCGAAATCAGACAGTTCCTTATCTGCTACAACAAGGATATCTACGTCGGAATCCTCCCCAGCAGTTTGACGAGCCACAGAACCAAAGAGCACAAGGTATCGTAATGGAATAGTTTTCTGTAGCCTCTCTTTAAATTCTTGAAGAGCTTTGCGCTGATTATCTGATAGCGCAAGGCTATCTAACGTCTTTTGGCTATCCAAAATCATCATCCGAATCACCTTCCTTGTGCTTATTCACCGCTTACAACTAACATTATATCCCAAAAGAGAGCAGTAGCGGACATGCTTTTTTCTCATTACATCTACAGCTTATTTTGTTGATTCAGCTACTCCTTCCGACTCCTCATCCCTAGAACCGATATAAGCAGTAGCTTGCTTCCGGGCCTGCTGATAAAGATCCCTCTGTGGTCATGGCGCCCCGCTTCCTTCACCACGGCAACGTTCATAAACAGCCGCTGCATGAGCCGCCTTGGCTGCGATCTTGGCCAAGCGATTTTCAGTGATTTTAAGTTCCGAACGCACAGTCCTTCGTACCGTTGACGTGACCACATCTAGCCCGTCAACTGCCGCATCTTCATCTAACGCCCTCTGTAACATTTCCCTGACCAGCCCAGTAACGTCTTTCTTTTGCTTCGATGCCGCTGACTTTAATCTTCGTTTCATATCTGTGGTAACGGGAATATTAATCGCTTCTGGAAATCTTGTTGTTCTAGCCATCTAAGCACCTCTCTGAAAGCAACACCTAGCCTTTTTTTCTTTCCAGAAGGCAAAGCCATGAAAAATGTGCGGCACAGTCGCGCACCGTGCGTAATTGTGCGTAACTGTGCCGCATTGGGCTATCTTCTCGGCTTCTTCCACGGGTGACTCTCCGTTCCGACCCCCAAGACCGGGTTCCGGTTGCCGATCGGGCTGCCTGTCGGTTTCGGCGCTGTTCACGTTGGCGATCCGTGAGTTCTGCGGCATCATCATCGTGAAGGCCCCGGCGATCGCCGCCCGGTAATCAAAGCCATTGGCAAGCACGTTTTTCCCTTCGACGGTCTGGACCACTTCCTGCACCAGATCCTGCTCCTTCATCTCATCGCTGATTTTCACTAGGCGCTTGGCGAAGGTGAGGCAGCCGCCGGCGAAAAGCACCTTGATCAGATCCTCCGGAGTCCAGGTTTTGAACCAGATCCGCTTGCCGGTCGACCATGTAGTCCTGATAAATCTTTTCGTTGTCGATGACGACGAGCGCCTTCAGCGGCAGTTCTTCCTCCGGCCCCAGGTACTTGTTGACCAGGGTTTTGAACGTGTTCAACGCATTGCCCAGCCTCCAGGTCCAAATTACCAAAAGCAGCACATTTTCTACCCTCGTCATCGGCTATATACTCTAGAATTGCATTTTTAGCATAGTCTTGAGTTTCATCTAAACCAACCCGTTTCATCACTTTCTCACCCCTTATTCATCAGCAAAAGGGCAACGAATCTAAAGGCTTGTCCGACCTAGCTAGGGAGCAGTTCACCCTGGATTTCTCTTAAGGTCGCGTCCTCTTCTCCTTGCAATTGTGGGATTTTTTATCTCTCAGGCTGGAATGATGTCTCGATGATTTGCGTAAAGTAAACTGGGCCGATCTTACCACTCACAGGATTGGTCATTTTTTGTTGGGTGGCCGCAGCCACCCGGGTGATCAGGCTCCCTGCTTGGAGAGTTGAACCTTGATCCTGAGGCAATCGGCGCAGGCTTCGTAAAGCAGATCCCATGTTTCTCTCGTTGGCTCCCGCCGTGGCGGCATGACAAACACGGTGTACTTCGCTTTACGAATAACCCTTGTGGGTACTGGGTCGCCAGGTTTCCAACCGTGCGGTACGTCCGCAACCTCGTCGGGCCGGCCCAAGCAATTCCCCCCCTCGTCAGATGGTATGTCGTCGATGATTGTCCGCTTAACCGAATCGTCGATAAACGACTAAAGCAGCGATTTCTTGGTTGCAGTGGTTGGTTTTGAAGGTGTTTCTTTTTCACGCTTCCTAGCATCGTTTGAAATCCATCGACTACCACCTTTCAAATCTGAAGAAACTAATAGCAGAATGTACTAAGTCCAATCTGACCAAATAGTAATAGCTATTGATTAGCAGCCTGATGTCCTTCGCCGGTACCGTCATCAAATAACTTTGTCCAATGGACCCCCAACTTAAATGAAATTCTAGTGGCTGTTTTGACCGACGGGGTTACCCCGTTCTCAAGCTCAGACAAATAGTTTCTGCTAATACCAAGCTGGTCTGCCATCGCCTCCTGTGTTTTTTCTCCCCGTAAACTAATCAGCCACTGACGTTTTTATCTCATTTCAACACCCCTACTCGTCGTGTTTTGCGACGACCTCTATGCGCCCACAATATGTCGCGACTCGCGACGAGTAAATAGGGTTTTGACAAAAATTGCGACATCATATGATGTCGCAAATAACGACATTTATAATTAGTTCAAGAGGTGAAATTGGGATGGCGACTGTTTTCGGAAATAGGCTTTCCGAACTGAGAGCAAAACTTGGGTGGAGTCAGCAAAGAGTATGCGATGAATTAGAAAAACGATACCCGGGGGTATCGCTAAAAAGAAATAGCTATTCCCAATATGAAACCAAAGGTAACGAACCGGAATATAGCATGTTGGTAAAACTTGCGGATTTATTTGGTGTCTCAGTAGACTATCTTTTAGGCAGAACAGACACCCTAAGCCCCATCCAATACATCGAGTCGTCGCTTTCCGACGCTCCCGAACTATCCGTGTTCTTCCATGAACTCAAACAACGCGACGATCTCCAACTCCTATTCAAGCAAGTTCGCCCCATGTCTCCCGAGGACATTAAAAAGATCATCCGAGTCATCAAAGCCATCGAAGACGAAGAAGCGCAAGAAGACTAAGCCGGCCAGCGCCAGACACGAGGAGGCGCCATCGTTGAACGTAAAGCTGTTGGACAAGCAGCTCCTTCGCAGCCTGTTAGATGAGACCATTCCGTTCCATGAAGTCATGAACGCCTTTAACATCCGGACCAGCATTGCAAACCTGCAATCAAGTGTACATGCCTATGTGAGGCGTACCCGGTTTGTTGAACACACGAGAGTGAGATACAATTACTCTTGTGGAGGGCGATAAACATGGGACAAACAGGAAAACGATACAGCGCAGAGTTCAAAGCAGATACGATCCGTATGATCAAGGAAAATGGTCGGTCGATCATCAGCGTGGCCAAAGACCTGGGCGTTAGCGAGCAGACCGTTTACCGCAGGAAAAAGTCAAGGAAGATCCCGACAAAGTCCGTGTGATCGAGTTGGAAGCCGAATTAAAGGCTGCCCAGCGGAGGATCATGGACCTCGAGGAATCGGTGACGATCTTAAAAAAGGCCACCGCCATCTTCGCAGCACAACCCCGGAAGTAAGTTACCGGTTCATCCGGAAGCACCGCTCCGAACATCCGGTGGAGAAGATGTGCCAATTGCTCCGAGCATCCCGGAGTAACTACTATGCCTGGTTAAACCGAAAGCCCAGTCAGCGTGAACGAGAAGACGCGAAAGTGCTGGAGCTCATAAAGGAAAGCCATAAAGCCAGCGGCGGAATTTACGGCGTTGATAAAATCCATGCCGATGTACGCGCCGAGCGGCCTTGCAGCCGCAAACGAGTCCACCGTCTGATGCAGAAAAACGGCATCCGGTCGATCCGTCCCCGCAAATACAAAGCGACAACCAACTCCAACCATAACCTGCCGGTTGCGGACAACCTACTTAATCAAAACTTCAAGGTAACGGCGCCCAATCGGGTTTGGGTATGCGACATCAGCTACATCGCTACAGACGAGGGCTGGGACTATCTGGCCACCGTCAAGGATCTTTCCATAAGGAAATTGTCGGTTGGGCAATGAGCAGAACAATGACCAAAGAACTTGTGATTCAAGCGCTTCAAAACGCGATCCGCAGGCATCGCCCCTCTACGGATCTTATTCACCACTCCGATCGCGGTAGTCAGTACTGCAGCAAGGAATACCAGGCGCACCTGAATCGGCACGGTTTCATCAGCAGCATGAGCCGAAAGGGAAATTGCTACGACAACGCCGCAGCAGAAACCTTCTTCAGCACCATCAAAAACGAGCTCATTCACCTGAACCGATACAAGACGCGCGGCGAATTGCGCAAAGCCGTGTTTCAGTATATCGAAATTACCTACAACCGAAAAAGAAGACACCAAAGCCTGGGCTACCAGACTCCGGCAGAATACCTGAACCGATATCTGCAACAACGAAAGCGCTGGTCTGGAGCCATCGGGGCGTAACCCCAAGCGCGTACCCCAGCGTCCACCGCCTAATTGCCGTACTCCATACAGACGGGCGGCTGTCAAGGGCCGCCGAAGGCGGGGCAACGCCCTTGCCCTTGACGGACGACGGGCTGTATGGGACCATCCGAGCGGCGGTGGCGCCGTCTCAAAGAGCGTAACCGGTGAGAAATCAAGCAATCCTGCGATCGGCCGACAATATCACACTCAGTTGTGTCCTACAAAGCGGGAAGACCTCATACTTCACTGTTGCTTTTTGCAATAAATGGGTCTCTTTAAGGCCATTTTACCTCTTTATCTCATCACCGTTCAATTTTCCCCGATGAATCTAGTTTGTTCCCCTCCTTACGGAAAAATAACGAACAGCAACCCATAGGAGCTGCTGTTTAAAATGAGCATTATAAATTAGCTTGCTTTTAGCCATTCGTTAATGACTTTTCCAATAGCTTCCGTCACACGATTTACCACCACGTCGGGGACAAAGGGTAAGTTTTTTAATCTAGCTATAAATGTCTGTGTTGCAGTCTTCACAATCAGGTCTTTCAAAGCAGGCGTAGAATCTAGCTTTTCATACGAGACATAGGCTCTTCCACCTTTTCCAATAGGGGTTTCATTACCAAAAATGTCACCCTGCATAGCAACAATAGAAAAATCTTGTCTTTTTCCATCCAGCGTTTTTGCCTGACGTGCTAAATTGCGTATTTTAGCTTTCTTCCCCATTTCAATCAAACGTTCCTGTGTATCTATTATATATCCTTCTTCTTCTAATTCTAATATAATTTGTTCCGTTGTAAACATGCCGTTGTTGTTGCCTTGAATTTTTTTCTTTACTGCTATGAAAGCATGACCATCTACCAGTTTGGGAAAATCCAATTACTTCACCCTCCTGATACCGGTCTTTTGTTGACCAAACCGCTCCTCCCAAGATTTCTTTAAGGAAGTCATATAATCTATGGCATTTTGAATGCATTTAATATCATTTTCGTAAAACATTGGTATTCCATAGAATTGCCACTCGATATTATCTAATCCCTCGAAAAACTTTTCAGGAGGAATTTGAGTTAGTACGTTTAGATCTCTAATTTTCTTCTCCATATTTTGCCTAAATATCCGGCAATGGTCTCTTGTTTTCTCTTCTGAAGTTTTCTCATTCTGAAGTTTTTCCAATTTTTTTTGAAGTAAGGAAATTTGTTTGGTCTGCTCAGGATCAAGAATTTTCTCTGATTCTCGCTTTTCTAGCTCATCAATCCTCTTTTTTAAGTCGACTATCTCACGGTTACGAATCTGTTCTCTTTGTTTATGCTCTTCTTCTTGCTTGTTTAATAGTTCCTGCTTTTCTCTATTTCTTTTTTCCTCCTCTTCTTTTAATAATTTTAATGTCAGTTCAGCTTGTGCCTTAGCCTCTTCAGCTTCTTTTTTCGCTTGCTCACTTATCCAGATAGCTTCATCTCGTTTAGCTTCTGCCTCCTTAATCATCTGGAATGCCTTGCTAATTGTAATATCGCCACTATCCAACTGTTCAATGATATTTGATGAACCGTATTCTGCGATTAACTTTGCCTTCTCATAAGTTTTACCGCTTCCAAAGCCAGCTTCTTTAGCAACCTTATCACGAGTCTTACCGTTTAACTCAAATGGAACCATTTCCACCAGAGTACTTTTTCCGGGAGCGGTCCTTCCATGAGCTTTTCGTTCTTGTAACTTGATTTTTTCAACTTCTTCGAGTCTTTTAGCCCACTCAATTTTTTCTGAAAAGGAAAACTCCTTTCTATTCTCATTCTCACTAATTTCTAGTCTAAGCTGATGCTCATAGTCACTTACTGTCATGACCCTAACTTCAACTTCCGTTAAGCCTAAACTTTTACATGCCCTAATACGGCGTTCTCCGGCTATTAAAACTAATTCAGGTGTAACCACCGGTGGGTTTATCAATCCGTTTTCTTGTATATCTTTAGCCAACTCTTCAATGTTCCCAAACTCTTTTCGAATTCTATCAGCAATTATTATTTTATCAATTTTAACTTTCACCAGTAGCACCTCTTCCTACAAAAGAGCAGAACCTACGCAATCCAAATAAAACCAAACAAATTTTTACCCCAAAAGGGCAACTGCTTAAAGAACGATACCAATCCGCCCTTTAAATGTTTAAATTATCCAGTCAACAGTCACATTCACCCCGCACACGTTTATGGAAAAATACACTTTGTTTATGCCGTTGCTTCGATAGGCAATCCCACCCTTTCACCCCTTGTCAGCTAGGCAATAGATAACCCCCACTCCCAGACCCAACGATATAGGTGTAAGGATATCCACCTCGTCGCTTCGCGCATTTCATCAATGATATATCGAAGCGGCACATCTCGATGACGAGAGGCAGGGAGATGATGAAAGAAAAACAATCGCTTAAGATTAAAAGCCAGCACTTGAAATCCGCTCATCGCTTTGATCGCGACCGAATCGTGCACGAAGCAGTGGTCCAAGGCGTTGAACGTCTTGAGGTTGCGAAATCCAATGTTTTCAATATCCCAGCGAGCGGCGGCAATCCGCGAGATCGTCTGGGTGTCCGTTTCTTCGGATGAGCATGTGGTTGCTATCCAGCGCTCCAGATATCGGTGACGAAGGCTTCATTGTTTGCTTCGATGATTGTCTTATTGGTATGGCGAATGATTTTTACGATTCGCATGGGCACGCGAACTTGCGGCCATTGTGCCAATTTCTCTTCGTCCCAAGCTTGAACGTAAACGGTATTCCTGTTTCCATCTCTTTCTTCCCAAGTGGAGTCCGGAAGCCGGTTCGCAAAGCGGGCATTTGCCTCTTTCATAATCCGTCGACGTTCTTCTTTCATGCGAACAACCACATGAGCGCCTGCATCCAGAGCGGCATGAATGACGGGTGCTTTGGCAAACAGCGCGTCTAACGTGTACACATCCGTTATTTTTCCATAGGTCTCGGCCATATGGCGAATCAATCGCTGGGCGACGGTGGTTTCTCCTTCATCCTTGTCCACCCCATCCTGGGGCTTTCGCATTTCCCAGTCATAAATCAGGTTCGCGCTGCCGCCAACCTGTTGGGCAACTACGGCCGCATGATAATAGTCGGTGGTCTTGTCGCGATGTTCGCGCGTGAGGCATTCTGGGCAACGATGGGCCTTGGTGTGAAATAACTCCACGCCATCGATGGCGGTCACTCGCCAACCATCGATGCTTTCCTTCTGCGGGCCGCGTTGCTCCTTATATCGCTGGATCACACGGTCATGCTGCTTCCGTGCTCTTCCAGATCCCATTCTGTCAGTGCCTTTCGTACGGTGTCATGAGATGGCAAGGACACTTTTTTGGGAACCAGTTGACGAAATGTCCCCGTTTTCCGCCAATGTTCCATCTGTTCCATACTCTCCATGCCGAAAAAGGCGCCAAAAAAAGCGACGGTAAAAATGGCTGGGGCTTTGATACGGGGTTGTTTGCGGCCATTCTTTGCTTGACGAACCATCTGCGAAAAGCCATGTACCTTTGAGGCGTACTGCGTAAAAAGTTGAACTTGTCGGCCCGCTTTTTTCCCACCGGGTGTTCTACAGAGGATTACTTGTAGTTTTGTGGGTGGCTGTGCTACACTTTGCATTGAGGATTCCTCCTTTGTGCAGTGTTTTGCGTTGCAACAACTCACTTCGACAAAGGGATTGGGAATCCTTTAAACTTTTTTGGAAATTTATCTAATTATATCCACTCGTCTGTGGGAATTGACGCGTTTTCGTGACAATTCTCCAAATGCGCTTCAGATAAGGGTTTGGCGGACTTTTTTTATCAAAGATGCGTGGGTTCTGCAAAAGAGTTATTATGAGTATTATTGTGTATTCGTCATAAAGAAAAAAGATCCTTCCACAAATTTGCCTTCTGCGGAAAACTATTCTAACAAACAATCACCTCCTCTGTCCTAATGGAAATGCGAGGTATTTATCTATAATTTTCCATATAGCAGCCCGCAAACTCACTTGGTTTGCAGCCCGTCTACTTAAAATTGTACGGATAAACATAAAAAACATCGACTGATTCACCGTCGATGGTCGCTAGTCAATGTACGAACCCTGCTAAGGCTTTACTCGCTAGGTCAGACATCAATTTCATGCTCGCCCGTTCTAGTTCGTGTGCAAGGGTACACAAAAACAAAAAGGGGATATATGGCGAAACGAGACAAACCCCAAAGACACGCGAAGCTTATTGAGGTCTTCCTATCAAAAAAGCTTATAGGCCTTCAACCGTGTATTCGACGAATAAGTGAACGACGGGTTAACAAATAAATCACGAACGGGCCAAGACCACCTATTATTTTTGTTAGTTCTAAGGTTTGTTTATGGAGGTAAATTATACCTAATGTCGAATTTAGGAATAAAAACCATGAAAGGGCTGGTATTATGAGAAAATTTATTTCGGCATTAGTTGGTGTTGTTCTTGCCATTACCCTAACTGGTTGCTCTGGAGGAACCCAGGCAAGCGCACCGCAATCTCCAAAAGAGGTACTCAAAAACGAACGAATACAGGAACTCTCCGGAGATCCAAATAAGTTCAAAGGATACCCTGCAGAATTAAGTGGCCGTATCTTTATGCCTCCTGAATCCAAGGACGGTGTTACCTATTTTCAAATGTGGGCTGATCCAAAAAATAATACTGGAAATACCGTCGTCTATCTTAAGGGGACTTCTGAGAATATCAAGAACGGGGCGTTTGTTAAAGTAAAGGGAACTGTAGATGGTAAATTTGAAGGGAAAAATGCATTTGGTGGTGTTGTGACAGCAATTTCCCTTGTGGCAAATGTAGTAGAAAAAGTTAATCCTATTGAGATACTTGCGCCCACAAAAAAGACTGTAGAGGTAAACAAAATTATTAATCAAAAAGGGTATACAATAGCCCTTCAACGGGTAGAATTTTCCGACAGTGAGACGAGGGTTTATTTATCTGTTACCAACGAAACAGATGGAAAAATCAGCTTTTACTCTTATTCTGCCAAGGCAGTACAAAACGGAAAACAATTTGAAACGGAATATGGAAACGAAAACTATCCAAAACTACAAAGTGATATTCTTCCGGGTGTAAAAACGGAGGGAGTCCTTGTATTTAAGCCACTGGACGCAAGTGCTGGTAATGCTCAATTTATATTTGACGGCTCTTTCGGTAATTTCACCATTCGATTTAATCCCGTTAAGTTCGATATTTCCTGGAAGTAA